>CADBRK010000098.1 GCA_902797065.1 uncultured Ruminococcus sp. | reverse complement strand
AGGTAACAGGACTTGAACCTGCATGAAATTGCTTTCACATGGACCTGAACCATGCGCGTCTGCCAATTCCGCCATACCTGCATTTAATTAAATTGCTTAATTATAATATCATATCTTTTAAAAATTGTCAAGTGTTTCTTTCAAATAATCACGATCTTAATTTTTTTCGATCATATCTGGTATTTTTACGTTTTCCGCAATTGATTTAATACTGAAATTGACAAAAAGTTGATAATTTGATATAATAAAATGAAATATATTCAAATAATCGGATTAAGGACGGTGATTTTTTGAGAAAGCTTATATTTACTCTCACAAGCGTAAACGCAGTGCTGAACGCACTTGTCATCGCATTGTTCATGGAACCCGAAATAATAGTCTTATATAAGCTGGACGGCACTCCCGGCATCACAGGGAGCCGCTGGTGGTATCTTTTATATGTAATGCTTCCGGTAGTAGTGTCCGCCGTATTTTCATACAAAGACTTTCTGAAAGAAAAAGCTTCCGCAAAACAGGAGGAGCTTTCGTCAGACCCGATCGAAGATATACTGTACGGCAAGCTTCCGCATAACTACAACACACTGCTGATGGCTGTGTGGATCCTTGCCATAATCAGCTGGATAATGACGGGTATTGCTCTGAATAACATCGACAACATCAGCGTTATTCTTCCGTCGATAATCGTTATTATGCTGAGCGCAGTCACGGTATTCATCACAAGCATCTACAACAATGCCGCGCCCAACTCCGTATGCGGCATAAAACTCAGGTGGCTGGATCATAACAAGAAAGCCGCAAGGCGTGCAAACAAACTTTCGATGTATCTCGGCGTTATGTCGGGCATGATCGGCGTACTTCTGGCGGCGTGGTCGCTCGTTGTCTCAAGCAACCTGCCCAACTGCATCGCTATAGCAGAATTGCTTATCGTATCGTATATCATACCGATATTTTTATCTTACATTCTTTCAAAGAAAAACAATAACAGAAACTTAAAGTAACACGGTTTTGTATTTGCAAAATTCACAAAAACTAAGAGAACATATTCATAAGTTTTTATTTGTCAAAATTCTTTTATATCTTGATAAAAAACTCATATTGTGATAAAATTGTTGAGGATTAAACCGTCGTGGGCGGTATCGTCAATTTCGGTAAGGAGATGTATTGTTTATGAACTCTACAGAAATAAACGAGCTGCAGATCACTGCCTGTAAAGCAAGACTGTACGCTTTAGAGGGAATTTTTAACGCTAAGTCGGGACATCCGGGCGGCTCATTTTCCGCTGCGGATATTTACACGTATCTCTACTATAAAGAGCTTAACGTAGACCCGGCAAACCCCGATGATCCCGACAGAGACAGATTTGTGCTTTCAAAGGGTCACTGCTGTCCGTCGCTGTATGCGGTGCTTGCACTCAAAGGCTTCTTCCCCATTGAAGAACTGCCCAAGCTTCGCAAGGTAGGCGCAATGCTTCAGGGTCACCCCGATATGAAGAGTACACCCGGTATCGACATGAGCTCGGGTTCGCTCGGACAAGGTATTTCGGCAGCCTGCGGAATGGCTCTTGCAGGCAAGCTTGACAAGAAAGATTATAAAGTATACACACTTCTCGGAGACGGCGAGTGCGAAGAGGGTCAGGTCTGGGAGGCTCTCATGTTTGCCGCTCACAAAGGACTCGACAATCTCTGCGCAATCATCGACTGCAACGGTTTGCAGATTGACGGTACAGTTGCCGAGGTAGGCGGTCTCGAACCCCTCGACAAGAAGCTTGAAGCATTCGGCTTTGAGGTGTTCGGGATGGACGGTCACGACTTCAACAGCATCGAGCAGGCAATAAATGCTGCAAAGGCTGTCAAGGGCAAACCGCAGGCTATCATCGCAAAGACCGTAAAGGGCAAAGGCGTATCGTACATGGAGAATAAAGTAAACTGGCACGGCGCTGCTCCGAATGCCGAGCTTTATGAAGTCGGCAGAAAAGAGCTGCTTGATACTCTTGCAGAATTGGGAGGTACACTATAATGGCAGAACCGGTAGTAAAGGCCACAAGAGAAAGCTTCGGCGAGGCACTCTGTGAGCTTGCAAAAACTAATAAAGACATTGTTGTACTCGACGCAGACTTAGCCGCTGCAACAAAGACGTCTATCTTCCAGAAGGCATACCCCGACAGATTTTTCGACTGCGGTATTGCAGAGGGCAACATGATGGGTGTGGCTGCAGGTCTTGCGGCTTGCGGAAAGATCCCGTTTGCGGCGTCGTTCGCAATGTTCGCTACAGGCAGAGCTTTTGAGCAGATCCGCAACTCGATAGCGTACCCCAACCTTAACGTAAAGATCGCAGGTTCTCACGCAGGTATCTCTACCGGTGAGGACGGCGCTACACACCAGTGCATAGAGGACATCGCAATTATGCGCGCTATCCCCCACATGACGGTCATCAACCCTGCGGATCACTACGAGATGATCGGCGCAGTTAAAGCAGCGCTCGAACATGAAGGTCCCGTATACATCAGACTCGGCAGACTTGCCATAGAGAGTGTCAACAACAACGACGATTATAAATTCGAGCTTGGCAAGGGCATCACTCTCCGTGACGGCAAGGACATAACAATTGTTGCAACAGGTCTTGTTGTAAGAGAGGCTGTACTCGCAGCTGAAGAACTTGCAAAAGAGGGTATCGACGCAAGAGTCATCAATATACACACGATCAAGCCTATCGACAAGGAGTTGCTTGTCAAGGCTGCAAAAGAGACAGGCAGGATCATCACATTTGAGGAACACAACGTTATCGGCGGTCTTGGCGACGCGGTTCTTTCGGCTATCAGCGAAGAATGCCCCGTTCCGGTTAAGAAGTGCGGCGTGTACGACAGATTCGGTTATTCGGGTCCCGCAAAGGAGCTGCTTGAGATATTCGGCATGACTGCACCGGGCGTTGCAAAAGAAGTAAGAGCTTTTCTCGGTAAGTAAGTTTTAAATATATGCACACATATCCGTTTTGTTCAAATGTCGGTATGTGTGCTTTTTTTGTGTTTAATACTACATCTCCCGTACGGCGATTAAGCTATACGGGAGATGTTCTTTCCTTTTATTTGTTTGTTACATAATACTCTATCGCTTTGAGGGCGTATTCGCCTGTGCCCTCTCCGCCTGCCTTGTCGATATTCTCGGTAAGCTCTCCGCCGCCTGCGTACATCTTACCCAAGCCGAGAAGTATCTTGTCGGTGCAGGTGTAGCAATTATCGGTTATAAACTGCTGCAGCTCCGAGATGATACTCTGCGTTTCTTCACATTCGCAGGGCATGGTTCTCAGCTTGCCAAGACGTACAAATATTTCCATAATGCTTTGTGCAAGCTTGAGTTCGTCGGACTCGGTTCTGTTTTTGCTTTTCACCTGCATCTCCTTGTACTGCGGCGTTTCGCCGTAGAGGGTCTTTGCGTTTTCTGCGTATTCGTCTAATTTCTTTGCGTCAAACATAGAATAATCCATATACTTCACTCCTATCATTTTTATTCCTTTGGCGAACATAATAACATTTTCGAGGTGTTCCTTCTTTTTTGTAAGGATTTCGATCTGCTTGTCAAGTGCTTTGTTCCTGTCAAAACCGGGACTGTCGAGAATGTTTTTTATCTCCCTCAGAGGGAACTCCATCTCACGGTACAAAAGTATCTGCTGCAGACGCTCGATGTCGCTGTCATTGTACAAACGGTAGCCGTTTTCTTTGACCACACTCGGGTTAAGCAGACCGATCTCGTCATAATAGTGCAGCGTACGTATGCTTATACCCGTAAGTTTGCTTACTTCGCCGACATTCATCATATATTTCTCACCTCCCGAGTACAATTATAATCCATAACGCTGCGTGAGAGTCAATAGGGAATTTTATTTTTAAGTTAATTTAAAGTGAAAATTAAGGTTGATTTTAGCTTGACGGTATAAACTATAAACATAGAGCAGAGAAAAGCTCATATGAAAATATGGAGGTATTTATTATGGACGAAAGATTTTATGATTTCAACAACAAAAACAATACGGAAAACAACCCGGATTTAACAGCGGCTCACTCAACGGTATCGGACGATACGCAGGAGATCATCTTAGATGCAGAGGCTATGTCTATGCAGGACTTTGAGGATAACGACAGCGCTGCCGAGAAAGCATCTGCCGCAGACACATTGTATCAGGACGATCGGATAAACTCCGAAAGATCATACGACAGCATGAACGGAACAGCTTTCCGCAGTCCGTACAATTACAGCGATACGGTGCAAACACAGCCTTCAAGGGAATCGTTTAACCCTTATGCTCAGACGAAGAGAAGCTTTGTACCGTCTCAGCCGCAGGCGCAGCAGCAGTTACAGCCGTCCTTACCGGCAGCAGAGAAGCCCAAGAAAAAGAAAAACCGCAGACCGCTCTTCGCAGTGCTTGCGATATGTGCGTCGCTCATCATTTCGGGCGGATCGTTCTACGGCGGTGTACGTTATGTTGAAGATAACAACAAGGCGGCTGCTCAAACCGTTCAGACTACGAATATAACAAGCACTCCCGTGATAGCAAACACGAACACGGTGACGACTTCTTCGGACAGCGGAGAGGTCAGCAGCACGATCACGGAGGTTGTAGAGAACGCCATGCCGTCAATGGTTGCAATTAATACGATCATCGAGCAGACAATGGACGACTACGGATATTTTAACTACTTTTTCGGCGGCGGTTACGGCGGTCAGACATACGAATCAAGCGCAAGCGGTTCGGGTATTATTATCGGACAGAACGAAGAAGAACTGCTTATCGTTACGAACTACCACGTTATAGAGGACGCCAAGGAGATCGCCATCGAATTCATCGACGGTGAATCATACTCCGCAGAGGTCAAGGGAACAGCTTCGGAGAACGATCTTGCAGTAGTTTCGGTAAAGCTTTCCGACATCAGCGCAGCCACACTCGGCAAAATAAAAGTTGCCGTACTCGGAGATTCCACAACGCTCAAACTCGGTGAACCCGCGATAGCTATCGGAAACTCTCTCGGTTACGGTCAGTCGGTAACGGTAGGCTATATCAGCGCAACGGAAAGAACGGTTCAGATCTCCGACAAGACCATGACTCTTATCCAGACAGACGCAGCGATCAACCCCGGAAACAGCGGCGGCGCACTGCTGAACATCAAGGGCGAGGTTATCGGAATAAACTCGGCAAAGCTTTCGGATACAAGCGTTGAAGGAACAGGCTACGCTATACCGATCTCGGACGCAGCGCCGATCATCAACGATCTGATGAGCTCGACTCATGTTTCCGACGAAGAAAAGCCCTATCTCGGCATCTACGGTTCAAGCGTACCCGAAACATACCAGACAAAATTCGGCTGGCCTGCAGGCGCGTACGTATCGAGAGTATTGAGTGACTCACCCGCAGAACTGGCAGGGCTGCAGTCCGGAGATATTATCACTGCTATCGACGACAAAAAAGTTGACAGCATGGACGATCTCGAAACCATACTTTCGGATCATAAAGTCGGCGATAAGATCAACATCACCATCGCAAGAACAGACTCGAAAGGTAATGTCAAGTCCGGTACAGTCACGGCTACGCTTATAGCAAAAAGCGAGAGCGACAGCATGACAGTGGGATAAGCAAGCGAACGTATGCACGTATTACACGTACCCGGTATCAAATTATCTTACTTCTTGCCTGTCGGGGCTTCCCGACCTTGAAATATAGTTTTTTTCTCCCTTCTCACTCCTCATTCCTCATTGAAAAAGCTTTAACCCAACAAAAGCCCTCCCCGAACGAATTCGGAGAGGGCGAGTATTTTTATCTTCTTTTGAATAATGTTTCCTGCAGAGCGCATATCTTGTCTGCGGTGCATACTATCCACGCTTCACGGCACATAGGCGGCATCGGAACAAGCGGGAACATGTGGTGCTTGATTATATCGCACTCTCTCTTGGTGAGATCGAAATCCTCAAGCGCATTCTTCAAAGCTTTCGACGGATGTGTAAAGCCGTGAAGATTATGCCTTCCGTCGGGATTGTCGTGCCAGTCATAGAGGAAATAATCATGCAGCAAAGCGCCCCTTATAAGCGACTCATAGTCTGTCTTGATATGAAGGAACTTCGCAATACGCACACTCATTATCGCAACCGACATACAGTGAGAATACACGCTGATCTTACCGTGCTGAATAAATTCCTGAGTAAGATTAAATCTTGAGTTGTCCAGCATCTCCCTTGCAGTAGAACGAACCAACTGATAGTAATCGACAGCTATAGCTTCTGTTTCCATTGGCGAACATCTCCTTCCGCGGAAAACCGTCTTTTATTTGCTTTAAGTATATACCAAACTCGATTAAAATACAATAGGTTTTTTCAGGATTACAATATTTTTATTTTTTTGAATAAAATCACGGCAAAAAAATGCCGATTTTTGAACATCGTATTTCTTATCCAACTTTACAAATAACAGCTTTACTGCTATAATTATCAAAGAATCTAAAGGAGAAAAAAGACTATGGAACAGCTTATTTTTGACGCTCATGCGCATTACGACGATGAAAAATTCGATACAGACAGAGATGAGATCATATCATCTCTCCCCGAAAAAGGCGTTTTTGCCGTGATAAATAACGGAGTCGATTATGCAACATCGCTCAGATCTATTGCCTTTGCAGAAAAATACCCGTTTTTCCATGCAGCTGTCGGAATTCACCCCGAAAGCGTACCCGATATGGATATGATGCGTTCCGATCAATATATAGAACAGATCGCCGCACTGCTTGAACATAAAAAAGTTGTGGCAATAGGCGAAACGGGGCTTGACTACTATTGGGATATTCCGAAGCCCGAACAGCATATCCTTTTTGACAAACAGCTCAGGCTTGCCGCAGATACATGTATGCCTATAATAATACACGACAGAGAAGCGCACGCAGATACGCTCGAATTCTTAAAGAAATACCGCCCCAAAGCACTTCTGCACTGCTACAGCGGCTCCTGCGAAATGTTGAAAGAAGTATTCAGATACGGCGATATATATATATCCCTCGGCGGTACGGTTACTTTCAAAAACGCAAGAGTACCCGTAGAGGTTGCAAGAGAAGTACCGCTCGACAGACTGCTGCTCGAGACGGACGCGCCTTACCTTTCCCCCGTACCAAACAGAGGAAAACGCAACGACAGTTCACACATAATATATACCGCTCGTAGGATAGCCGAAATACGCGGTATGTCCGTTGAAGATGTTCTGAAGCACACTAAAGAGAACGCATGCAGACTGTATTTTTAACATATATATCCGTTAATCCGTATTCATTTTGTAGAATACGGAATTTTATTTATATGGTCTTAAAACCCTTTGACTACATTATTTGTTTATGATACAATTAAAAAGGACATATGCAGCTTGTTTATGTCCGGGTATAAGAAACAGAGTTTTTATTGTAACAAAGAAAGGAGTTCAGAACGGTACGTTAATATGGATATATATTCTATACTTACACTTCTCGGAGGATTCGCTTTTTTCATGTTCGGCATGAACCTTATGTCGGGCAGCCTGGAAAAGATGTGGGGCGGAAAGCTTGAATCTCTCCTCAAAAAAACAGGTTCCAAAAAAACACGCGGACTTCTCCTCGGCGGAGCGATAACCATTGCGCTCCAATCCTCGTCGGCGGTCACGGTAATGCTTGTCGGACTCGTAAATTCGGGCGTCATGAACATAGCTCAGAGCAGTACCATAGTCATGGGTTCAAACATCGGAACGACCGTTACGGCATGGATACTTGCGCTTTCGGGCACACAAAGCGACCTGCCGTTCCTCAGAGTGTTCCGACCGGAGCTTTTCTATGCGCTGCCCGCCATACTCGGTATGATAATCACCATGATAACAAAATCGGACAGAAAAAAGACTGTCGGTTCGTCGCTCATCGGGTTTTCTATCATAATGACGGGCATGAACATGATGACGGTTTCGCTCAATCCTCTGTCGCAAAGCGGCACATTTCTGAAGATCATCGGGATTCTCAACAACCCGTTTATAGCCGTACTTGCAGGTACTCTTGTAACCGCACTTGTCAGAAGTTCTGCCGCCTCGGTTGCGGGACTGCAGTGTCTCGCCGCAAACGGTATGATCTCATTTGCTATGGCTATCCCGACAATTATGGGGCAGAATATAGGCACATGTATCAGGGCACTTATCTCGAGCCGTGACGCAAACAAAAACGCAAAGAGAGTTTCGCTTATACATTTACTCTTCAACCTTATCGGAACGATCGTTTTCCTGACGGCATACTGTCTGACAAATCACTATATTACGTCATTCTTTGAGACCATGCCGATCACCCTCTTTGAGATCGCACTTGCGCATACCATATTCAATGTCGCAACGGCGATAATTCTCTTCCCGTTCAGCAAGCAGCTTGAAAAGCTTTCGGGAATTATCCTCAAAGAAAAATCAGAAGATAATGAAAACAAAGACAACTACAGCTTTATCGACCTCAGACTTCTCTCAACTCCGTCCGTTGCTATTCGCGAGAGCAACAGCAAATGCAAGCAGATGGCAAAGATCACTCAGGAGATGATATTTGCGTCGTTCGGTCTGATAACCAAATACGAAGAATCAGTTGCTAAAGAGATCGCAAAAAACGAAGACATAGTAGATATTTATGAAGATAAACTCGGCTCGTTCTTAGTCAAGCTTGCCACAAAAGAAGTATCCGAAGCAGACAGCCAGAGCGTATCACGTCAGCTTCATTCTATCGTAGACTTTGAACGTATAGGCGACCACGCAATGAACATCATGGGACTTGCGCAGGAGATGCATACAAAGAAACTGCATTTCTCCGAAACGGCAAAAGATGAGACCAACGTTCTTATCAGCGCATTGACCGAGATAATAAACTCAACGATCGAAGCGTATCTGACAAACAACATTGCGCTGGCTAAGCACATAGAACCGCTCGAAGAAGCGATCGACAGGCTCATCAACGATATAAAGGTACAGCATCTTGCAAGGCTGAAATCGGGCGAATGTCAGATCGAGCCGGGATTCATAATGTCAGACCTGCTCACCAACTGCGAGAGAGTATCCGATCACTGCTCGAATATCGCTATTGCCATCATCGAAACGCCGCAGCTAAGCTTCGACGCACATGAGTATATAATCGAATTAAAGAAGAATTCAAACTCGGATTTCCAACAGGATTTCGAGATGTTCAAGAAGAAATATTCTATTTCGGAGTAAAAAACGGCCTCGGTCACAGAACCGAGGTTTTTGTTTTTCTTCAATTCAAACAGGAAAGCAGAAACCGCACAAAAGCGACTTCTGCTTTATTTTTATATTATGCCTTTTGTTATACTGTAAACCCTGAAATACGGACACCAATCGTCTGTGGCGGTAACGGAAAATGTACTGCCGTTTTTATCCTTGTATACTCTTGTCGAGCCGAGCCTGTCGGTATATTTATATCCGAACATGATCTCGGGTTCAAAGAGGAATGTTCTCGACAGAACAATATCCGATTTCTCCGTTTCTCCGATTTTCACACATCTGCACAGATGAAGATTCACCTTAACAACATCTGCAGCCGTTGCATTATCTATATCGTATTCATCAAGATAGTAATTGATCTTATCGGCGGACGCCGCAAGGAATACCACAAAGGCGATCCATATCACAGCGATGACCGACAACAGAACGATCATCGCCTTAACGATCTTTTTCTTCATTATATCCGGTTAGCTTCTCAGCTCTGCACCGAGGTTCTTGAGCGACTTAAGCGCCTTGTTTACTGCGGACGTTGCCTGCTCGTCGGTGAGCGTACCCTCTGCGCTTCTCAGCACAAGGCTGAACGCAACGCTCTTCATTCCGGGGAGTATCGGCTTGCCCTTGTATACGTCGAACAGCTTAACCGATTCGAGATACTTCCCTGCGCCCTCTGTGATAGCCTTTTCAAGCTCGAGTACGGGTATATCGTCGGAACAGATAACAGCGAGGTCACGTGTAACGGCAGGGTACTTAGGCAGCGGCGAATAGTGCTTTTCAAGCTCGGCAAACTCAAACATCGTATCAACATTCAGGCTGAAGCAGTATACTCTTGTTCCGATATCGTAGTTTTCGCGTACCTTCGGGTGGATCTCGCCGATCACTCCGAGAGGCTCGTCGTTGATCGTGAGAACTGCGCATCTGCCGGGGTGATAGCCGAACTGTGCGCTGTCCGCTTTAATATCAAAGTTCTTAACGCCCGCACGTGAAAGCACCTGCTCGGCAATTCCCTTTACCTTGAAGAAATCAACTCCCTCACCGTAAAATCCTGCGGTGAGTACGTTCTTCTCAACGGGGAGCTTATCGGGAGTTGTGGGGATATACTCCTTTGCGATCTCAAAGAGATAAGCATACTCGTTGCGGTTGTTGTAGTTCCTTGCTAGTGTTTCGAGCATAGACGGAAGCGCCGTAGTTCTCATGATAGACGTATCCTCGCCAAGGGGGTTCGAGATAACAACACTGTTCCTGAGAGCATGATCTTCGGGCATCATTACCTTATTGTAATACTTGGGGCTGATGAAGGAGTATGTCATGATCTCGCTTACGCCGCATGCAATGAGTGTATCGGTGATCGTCATATCAAACTTCTGTCTTGTGCTGTACTTGCCCTGTGCGCCGCCCTTAATAGACGTCGAGGGTATAACATTATAACCGTAGAAACGCGCGATCTCCTCCGCAATATCTGCCTTGTGCTGCAGGTCGGGACGGAATGTCGGAACTACTATATCTTCGCCGTCGATCTTACACTCTATCTTTTCAAGGATAGCTTTCATTTCGTCGGCTGTAAGCGTTGTATTGAGGAAGTGGTTTATCCAATCGGGGTTGAATTTTATTCTTACAGGCTCGCTGTCCGAATTGTCGTCCATGATAACGCCGTCGAGTACGTCGCCTGCGTCAAGGAGCTGTACCAGCTCGCATGCTCTGTCGAGTGCGGGCAGACATGAATTCGGATCAAGACCCTTTTCGTATCTTGCGGAAGAATCCGTGCGCATGCCGTGTTCCTTTGCCGTAAGACGAACCGAAGAACCCATGAAGTTTGCGCTCTCGAATACGATGGTAGTTGTGTCGTCCATGATACCGCTGTACTCGCCGCCCATAACGCCTGCTATAGCGACGGGCTTTTCTGCGTCTGCGATAACAAGGTTCTTCGTACTGAGCTTTCTCTCGATACCGTCAAGAGTTGTGATCTCCTCGCCGTCATTTGCAAGACGAACGTTGATCTTTCCGCCCTTGATGAATCTCAGGTCGAATGCGTGCATAGGCTGACCGTATTCAAGCATTACATAGTTTGTGATGTCAACAATGTTGTTTATCGGGCGTACACCCATAGCGCGGAGTCTCTCTCTGAGCCACAGCGGAGACGGCTTTACTCTTACATTATCTACGATCCTTGCGCTGTACATCGGGCAAAGCTCAGGCTCATGTACCTTTACTTCGATCATGCCCTTGCTCGATCTGCCGGTCATTTTTACTTCCGGTGTATGAAGCTTCAGAGGTTTGTCAAATGTAGCGGCGGCTTCTCTTGCAAGACCGATAACAGAGAAACAATCGGGGCGGTTTGAGGTGATCTCAAATTCGACTTTTGTATCGGTAAGTCCGACAGCTTCTTTTATATCCATACCCGACACGGGTGTAAGGTCGGGGTCGTCCTGGAGTACAAAAATGCCGTCCTGTATAGCGTAAGGGAAGTCGTGAGTAGTAAGACCAAGCTCTGCAACGGAGCAGAACATACCCTCGCTTACAACGCCTCTGAGCTTGCCCTTCTTGATGGGTGTGCCGTCGTAAAGCTTTGACTTATCCATACATACGGGAACGTAATCCCCTACCTTGAGATTCGTAGCCGCAGTAACGATCTGAACGTTCTTGTCGCCCACGTTTACCTGACAAACAACAAGCTTATCTGCGTCCGGGTGCTTCTGTATGTCGAGAACTCTGCCGACAAGAATATTTTCAACCTGACCGCCCTCGGCTTCAAACATTTCGACTTTCGATCCGCTCATTGTCATAGCCTCCGAGAAATCACGGGGAGCTATGTTTCCTATATCAACAAATTCCTTTAACCATCTGAGTGATAAATTCATAGTCGTAAATCTCCCTTCTCAATCAAAACTGTGACAAAAATCTTGTATCGTTCTCATAGAACAATCTCATATCGTCCACGCCGTATCTTCTCATAGCGACTCTTTCAAGACCGAGTCCGAGAGCAAATCCGGAATACTCCTCGGGGTCGATTCCGCAGTTTTCAAGCACCTTCGGGTGCACCATGCCGCAGCCCAGTATCTCGATCCAGCCCTCATTCTTGCATACGCGGCAGCCCTTGCCCTTACAGCTGAAGCACTGAACGTCTACCTCTGCGCTCGGCTCGGTAAACGGGAAGTGGTGCGGACGGAAGCGAACGACGCTGTCATCTCCGTACAAACGCTTGATGAATGTTTCGAGAGTTCCTTTAAGGTCTGCAAATGTAATATCCTTATCAACGACAAGTCCCTCTATCTGGTGGAACAGCGGTGAATGTGTAGCGTCTACTGCGTCGCTTCTGAACACTCTGCCCGGTGAGATGATTCTTATCGGGGGCTTCTTCTTCTCCATAACACGAACCTGTACGGGGGAAGTCTGTGTTCTGAGGACGATATTATCGGTAATGTAGAAAGTATCCTGAGTATCTCTTGCTGGGTGATCCTTCGGGATATTGAGTGCTTCAAAGTTATAGTAATCGTACTCCACCTCGGGTCCTTCAACTATCTCGAAGCCCATGCCGACGAATATTTCTTTGATCTCGTCGAGAACTACCGACAGCGGGTGCTTGTGACCCAGCGGCGACATATCGGACGGGAGAGTTACGTCTATCTTCTCCTCCTCAAGCTGTCTGTTGAGCTTAGCCTCTGCAAGCTCGGCTTTCTTTGTTTCGACTGCGTTCTCGATGAATGCTCTTACCTCGTTGGCAAGCTGACCGATCACGGGACGCTCCTCCGGCGAGAGTTTGCCCATTTGTTTGAGTATTGCGGTAAGCTCTCCTTTTTTGCCCGCATACTTTACTCTCAGCTCCTCAATGACCTCTACGGCATTTGCTTTCGAGAGTTCTTCCTTCGCTCTTGCGCGAATTTCTTCAAGCTTGGCTTTCATAATGTTCTGTCCTTTCTTATATAATTATTACAGTGATTGCTTTTTTAATCAAAAACGCCCCTACGGATATTACTCCATAGGGACGACTTATGCCGTGGTACCACCCAAATTCTGTTCACAAAGCAAACACTCTGTCCGCATATAACGGTGCGTACCGTCAAAGCCTACTTTGATTTCAGCTCTGCCGCTCGGAAGCGAACTTCACACAAGGTATGCCCAAAGCAGATTTCAGCCTATGTCTGCTCTCTCTGTATCGCATAGATCAGGTGCTACTTTCTTCGTCACTGCGTTTTTGATATTACACTTAAACGGTTTAAGGAGGTGCTGATTAAATCGAGTGCCTGAATTGCGCAGTCAGATTTTGAGGCAAATTGGACGAAAAAGACGCAGGAATACTGCCGTATTTCAAGGATTTTGAGTTCAATTTGACCAAAAGATGCAAGCAAGTCGGGTGCTCAGTCCGCAGGACGTGATTTATTCAGTGGCTCCTCAATACCGACTTATTACAGTATATCATTTCGGAGGGATTTTTGCAAGTATATTTTTGAAAAAATTTCCTGTCGAAACATCGGAGATTTGTAAAATTTTATAAATATCATTGAAAAAAAGCTCGGTTTATGGTATAGTATTGTTATGTTATTTTTTATGAATTATTTATAAAGCATTGGAGAGAATATTATTATGATGGACACCTTTAACGAACAGCTTGTAGTAAGGAAAAACTCGGGTAAAGATATACTGAAAGTAGTTATCTATCTGCTTCTTATATTTCTGGTTCCCGGCGTTTTTGTCCTGCTCGGATTATCGGTCAATTTTTATTTTATCGTTGTAGCGGCATGTGCGTTTTTCTTTGCGATATACGCATCGTTCTATCTTGTTACGGGGCTTTATACCGAATACGAGTACGCCGTAACCAACAGCAATATCACCGTTGACAAGATCGTCGGAAAACGCTCGCGCAAGCGCATTATCAGCGTTGATATAAAGAGATTTTCCACACTTGCAAAACTCAAAGACAGCGACACCGAAAAAAAGAGTTACAGGAAGATATTCAGAGCAAGCATTACTCCCGACGGCGACGATGTTTTCGCTGCGGAAATGCACCTTGACAAATTCGGAGGAGAATGTCTGCTGCTTTTCTCACCCGATCAGAAAACACTTGAAGCTATGCAGCCCACTCTCAGAAACAACATAAGACTTGAACTGAGGAAAAGCGGCCTTATAAAGCCTGCGCCCAAAGCAGCTGTTCCCGCCGAAAAGCCCACGGAAAAACCTGTCGCGAAGAAGCCTGTAAATAAACAGACAGATAAAGCCGATGAAAACCCGGTGAAGAAAACCGACGATAACAAAACTTCTTCACCGGCAGAGAAAACTGCCGATACTGCCGATAAAAAGCCCGAGAATAAAGTTTCAAACGGCAGCAAGCCAAATAACAACCGCAAAAAATCTAAGAAAAAAAGCTAAGGGGAGATTTATTCTCCCTCTTTTTATAAGGAGGACACGTATGTCTGTAATAAACTTATTTGACAAAGAACACATGAAGAAAATCAAACAGGAGCTTGATCATTCCAAAGATCTCAAAAAAAGCGATATTGAAAGAATAGACGAATTCAGAGGAATCGTATCTTCGGGCGAACTGTATGCTTTCTTTGCGGATAAGATTTACGAAGATGTTACGTCAAAGCTTGAATCCATGCGCCAAGGCGACTGCAACAAAGGAACATTCGGGACGCTCGGCTGTATCTGCGGCTCGTATGGTATGGCGGGCGCTGCAATGCTTTGTTCGTCAGCCGCATACGCAGGCGGCGCAGGCATAGTGAAGTGTATTATACCCGAAAACATCTACCCCATTATGGCGGGTCAGGTATGGGAAGCAGTCTATACGCCTTTGCCTGCATCCGATGACGGTACTCTGAGATATTCCGACATTGACAGAATACTTGCGCACGCAAACAGCTGTACGGCTATTGTTCTGGGCTGCGGCATTAAAGTAACGGAAGATACGGAAAAGATCGTCTGCGAACTTCTGAGAGAATATAAAAAGCCCGTTATACTTGACGCAGACGGCATAAACTGCCTTTCAAAGCATATAGATGTATTAAAGGAACGCACCGCACCGATGATACTCACGCCGCACCCGAAGGAGATGTCACGGCTTCTGGGCGGCGTATCCGTACCCGATATACAAAAAGACCGTGAGAAAACAGCAAAAGATTTCGCACGGGAGTACGGCTGTATTATTGCACTCAAAGGTTCGGGCACGGTAATATCCGACGGAAACAAGACCATAGTCAACCCCACGGGGAACGGCGCACTATCAAAGGGAGGTACGGGCGATGTGCTCGCCGGAATAACGGGCGCATTTGTGTGTCAGGGTATAGACCTTTTTGACGCATGCGCTGCGGCTGTGTATGCGCACGGGTATGCTGCCGACATTATCTGTCACGAAGTCTCCCCCGTTGGCGTGACGGCTTCGGACATAATTTCTATTCTAAAGCTTTTGTAGACAGGGTGATGAGTTATAAGAAGATCAGTTATTGCTTTTATTCTCGCCATAGTAATGAAGGCGGTGATTCTGTCGGGCTGCGAATCGTCCCGGGACGCAGTACCGCCCGATACCGAAAAGCTCAACGAGCTGTGTACCGTAACATATAACGATAAAACGTACTCCGTCAGCATAACAAATCTTGAACAGGGCATGTTCTCGGAAAGCTTCATTCTGCCCGAAAACATCGCAGACACGGTGTACACCTTCACGGGTGAGGGCTGCGATATTATCAGGGGCAGCTTATCCGTACATACCGACAGATCATACCTTGCGGAAAACTCACTGCCGAGACGGATTTACAACACTTTCCGCATTATCCGGAACACCGAAGAACCTCAATTTGCGGGAGAGGATAAAGAGAACGGATACTGTATTTTTATTATTGATGATTACCGTATCACGACAAACAAGACAGACGGAAAAATTTTCAGGATCGAAACGAACGACGGGTCATTTATAATGCAGTTCTGAGAAGAAAAACGAACACACCGGATATTTTTTTATATTATATTAGCAGGAGTGTATAATTAATTAACTCCGCGGCTAAAATAATATCAAGGCGCCATACAGCGCCGACATAAAATATCGGAGTGTGAAAGACGTGAATATTAAACGGGGAGATATTTTTTATGCCGATCTCAGCCCTGTTGTAGGGTCGGAACAAGGCGGCGTGAGACCTGTGCTGATAGTCCAGAACGACGTTGGCAACCGTTACAGTCCGACTGTCATAGCGGCTGCGATCACCAGCAGGCAAGACAAGGCAAGCATGCCCACACATATAAGAGTAAATGCAGTTTCGGGCGGGCTTGCAAAGGACAGCGTAGTTCTGCTTGAACAGATACGCACCATTGATAAGCAGCGCCTGAAAGAAAAGATGGGCTGCCTTGACAACAATTCAATGGGCAGGATCAACGAAGCAATATCTATCAGTTTCGGGTTAACATAAGAATACCATACCGCACTCTCAAAACAGATCGGAGTGCGGTATATTTGAATTTATACTACATTATGCCGGCAAATTAACTAAACTTATATTTTTCCCGATTATTTCGGTAAATACAAATTTTTATAATTTTTATATATACTCTTGTTATTGTTTTTAGTATTGCTATCTGTTAATCTTTTTCAAAAAAAGTGAAAATATTAGTAGGGTGATTTTATGGTAATAGATTATAAGATTATAGGAAAGCGAATCAAAAATGCACGAAAAGAAATCAACATGACTCAGGAGGTACTTGCCGAAAAAGCAGATGTTTCAGTAGGATACATCAGTCAGATCGAACGAGGAATATGTAAAGTCAACCTCGATACTCTTGCAATAATTGCCAATATTTTAAACTGCGACGTAAGCTTTCTCATTGACGGAATGAAATTGTCAATAATACTTGACACATTTAGCTCGAACAAATTTCAAGCAGCAATGTTAAGGCTCTCATAATAGCGTAGCCGTT
>CADBRK010000097.1 GCA_902797065.1 uncultured Ruminococcus sp. | reverse complement strand
GGACTTCCGTCCGACGGCAGAGGAGTTCGCAAGATATTTCTATATGAGGTTCAAGGTCGAGGGTTACCCGATAAGCTGTGTAACGGTATACGAAACGCCGAATAACTGCGCATGCTTTTCCGAGGAGGAATAATAATGCTTGATGTTGTCGAAACCTTTGTGAGTATAAACGGCGAGGGCATGAAAGCGGGACAGCTTGCGTTTTTTCTCCGATTAAAAGGGTGTAATCTGCGCTGTTCGTACTGCGACACTATGTGGGCGAACGATAGCGGCTGCGAATTTCAAAGATGTGACATACATGATATATACGACGAGATCAAAGCGTCGGGTATCGGAAATGTGACCGTCACCGGCGGCGAGCCGCTGTACCGCGAGGGCATATACGAGCTGCTGGAGCTTCTCTCAAAAGACGATACGCTGAGCGTCGAGATCGAAACAAACGGCAGTGTTTATCTTGCGCCGTTTATGAGTATGACAAACCGTCCGTCTATGACTATGGATTACAAGCTGCCTTCAAGCGGCATGGAGAAACATATGTGCAGCAAGAATTTTGATCTGCTCGATATGCGTGATACCGTCAAATTTGTATCGGGTACGCTTGAAGATCTGGAGCGTGCAAAGGAGATCATAGACGAATACGGTCTGATCGGGAAATGCAACATTCTGTTCAGCCCCGTATTCGGGAAAATCAGTGCCGAAGATATTGTTGAGTTTATGAAAAAAAATAAGCTGAACGGTACGGCGGTTCAGCTTCAGCTGCATAAATACATATGGCAGCCCGATATGAGGGGAGTATGAACCGCAGCAGAGATCAAGTAATTCAAGAGAGGATTGAATAATATGGAAAAAGCGCTTGTTTTGACAAGCGGCGGTGTGGACAGCACTACCTGCCTTGCGATAGCTGTTGAAAAGTACGGCAAAGAAAACGTTATCGCCCTGTCCGTCATGTACGGGCAGAAGCACACAAAGGAGATAAACGCCGCCAAAGCCGTGACGGAGTATTACGGAGTGGAGCATATCTCGATAGACCTTGCGCCGCTTTTTGCGTACAGCGACTGTTCTCTGCTGAGTACGTCCGATAAGGAGATACCGAAAGAGAGCTATGCCGAACAGCTTGAAAAAACAAACGGCTCGCCCGTGTCTACATATGTACCGTTCAGAAACGGTTTGTTCCTTTCTGCGGCGGCAAGCATAGCGTTGTCGAAAAACTGCTCGGTAATATATTACGGCGCGCACCATGACGACGCCGCAGGGAATGCTTATCCCGACTGCAGCGAGGAATTCAACAGTGCGATGAATTCCGCAATTACACTCGGCAGCGGAAATATGCTCAGAGTCGAAGCGCCGTTTGTGGGTATAACAAAAAAAGATATAGTAAAAATAGGCAAGGAGCTTGGTGTTCCGTATGAACTCACCTGGAGCTGCTACGAGGGCGGCGATAAGCCCTGCGGCAGGTGCGGAACGTGTATCGACAGAAAAGCGGCGTTCCTTGCAAACGGAATAGAGCTTGATTGAGGAGAATTGAAGATGAACGACAATCTTACACTTCTGGGTAACAAAAATACGTCTTACCCGACAACTTATACGCCCGATATTCTGGAGACATTCGAGAATAAACACCGTGGCAACGATTATTTTGTAAAATTCAACTGCCCCGAGTTTACGAGCCTTTGCCCGATAACGTCGCAGCCCGATTTTGCGTGTATCACGATCTCGTATATACCCGACGTGAAAATGGTTGAGAGCAAATCGCTCAAATTGTACCTGTTCAGTTTCCGCAATCACGGGGCGTTCCACGAGGACTGCGTAAATATAATAATGAAAGATCTGACAAAGCTGATGAACCCGAAGTATATCGAGGTGTGGGGGAAATTCACCCCGAGGGGCGGTATTTCGATAGACCCGTACTGCAATTACGGCAGACCCGGCACAAAATACGAGCAGATGGCATTCGAGAGACTGCTGCACCATGATATGTACCCCGAAAAGGTGGACAACAGATAACGGTGATAAATAATATGAGGAAGATACTTGGCAAAATAATAATGATTGTCGGAGGTGTGATGATATTCTTCGCACTGCTGCTTACGGTTTTTTGTTCGTATCAAGAAGTCAAGGCAGGGGAGTGGGCAGATACCGCACGGGACAGACTCATAAGTCGGATACCCGGCTATTCCGAAAAGCTTACCGTAACCAATAAAAAAGACGACGACAGCAGGGCTGTACCTGTTTACGAGCTGAATCCCGATGTGAAGATGTCAACGATACCGGTTACCGTGAATACGATCGAGCTGAATTATATAGGTATCCTCAGAGCGCCGTCAATAGGGCTTGAACTGCCTGTTATAGCCGATTGGAGTTATTATAATCTGAACTTCGCTCCGTGCTGTTTCAGCGGTTCTGCATATCAAGGGAATTTTGTCATCTGCGCGCATAATTATGCCGCACATTTCGGCTCGCTGGATCGTATATCGCCCGATGATACGATCGTCTTTACGGATATAGGGGGCAACAATTTTTTCTACACAGTAGAGAGCATAGACATACTGGAGCCTGCCGATATTGATGAAATGATCTCCGAGGAGTATGACCTGACTTTGTTCACCTGTACATTTTCGGGTCAGGCACGCGTCGCCGTAAGGTGTAAAAAGACAGAATAAAAAGACTGCTTTCGGGCAGCCTTTTTTACTTCTCGTTCAGCGTAACTTTTCTCTTATCCATCGAGATTATGCCTTCGCTTTTGAGCTTCTTCAATTCCCTTGTCATGGCGCTTCTGTCAACGCAGAGATACTCCGCCAGCGCGGTGGTTGAAAACGGCAGTGCGATCTCGGTATTATTGTACTGCTCGCACATCAGCCTGAAATAACTCAGCAGCTTGTCTCTTGTGGTACGGCTGCTAAGCACATACAGATGACGGCTCAGTTCAACCGACTTTTTTGTTACGATGTCGAACAGATTTTCTACGACTTTGCTGTGACACTCGCAGGCGTTGCTGCAGCGTTTTGTTATGTGTTCGCTGCCGATAAAAACGATCTCGCACGGCGTGTCGCATTCGACATATATGCCGTCGCCCGCCGCAGCGGCATACGCTATGTATTTGCCGAAAATACCGTTCTCACCAAGGTGTTCAAGCAGAGAGTTGTTCCCGTTTTCGTCGGTGCGGATAATATTCAGGCTGCCGTGTGTCACTATGCCGACGTATTTTTCGGTATCCGCATAGTTGCAGATGAGTTCGCCTGCGGTGTAGCTGCGGCTTTCGGACTTAAAACAGCTGAGCATCTTTTGGCATTCTTCGCAGGATATGCCTTTGAACAGCTCGGTATTTTGTATTTCCATCTTATTTCACTCCAAATTTTTTGTTTGTTGCTTTTGCAACAGTATTGTCCTTGCTATTATGATATAATAAAAATAAAGAAAAGTAAACAGATTTTTTAAAATATATCAGGGGGAGATCAAAATGATTATAAATGTTACAGGCGGAACGATTTCCGACGAAGAGAAGAATACGTATGTAAGATACGTCTGCGACAAGTTCAAAAACAGAAGGCTCAGAAGTCTTGACATCAACATCGACGGCGACTATGTTGATCTCAACTATCGTTTTGAACCCGAGAACTTCGAGCGTATCAGACGTATCACGGGTTATCTTGTAGGTACTCTCGACAACTGGAATGACGGCAAGCGCGCCGAGGAACGCGACAGAGTAAAGCATGACCTGACCGTGATGGAGCAGTTGTAAACAAAGACCGCAAACACCGCACAGCTTTAAAATTTGGCTGTACGGTGTTTTTTCAGCACTTTGAAACATCGCTGTATACGGAAGAAATATCTTCGGGGAAAAACGCTTCTGTCGGGAAATCAAGTCTGCCGAACATCTCGCACGGGTCGCTGCTTGACGGGCGGCATTCCTTTTCGGGTATGCTGTATTCGTACGCATTAATAAGCATACGGACGTCACGTTCCATCTGAACGATCGTGAACAGACCTATCGTCGCCATGACCGTGTTGGGGCGGTCGTTTGTCGCAAAGATACCGCCGTACCGCGTACATATGTAGTCGGGTATCCGGCAGCACGGAATACACATGGGCGGACACTTTACAAGCTTTGCCGAAAGAGGGATAGGGGCGGCTGTCTGAACCGTTGCTTTCGGGAGTGACTTCTGTACATCGTGTGACTCGCTGTGCTCCGTATCTGATGAGAAAACCTTCACATTGCCCTCGCCGCCGTACAGAACTGCCTTTTTGCTGTACAGACTCAGCCCGATGACAGTATCGGGGCGCATGTTCGCCGCAGAGAATATCTCAAGAGTTATTTCGATGAAGAACGTCATCTCTACAGTGTAGAAACCTCTGTGAAACGGCACAGGCTCGTTTTTAATGTGTACGGTGATAATATCTGTCCCGATCAGACGTATGCTGCTTGCGCTGTCGATCTTCTGCTGCACGGGCTGGGTAAAGAATACGGGCAGATCTTCGGCGCAGTCCTTTTCGGCGCAGGAATCATAGATACGTGAAGCGTTTATGCAGACAGGCTCGGAATCTCCGAAACCGGGAGAACGATCGTTACGGTTTTTATCCGTCATACTTATACCTCCGATGATGTGGTATTACATTATATGACAGTGACGATGCAATAATACAAAAACACCGCAGCATTTTTTGTCACGCTGCGGTGCTGTTTTTTACAATTCAAGATTAAGCAGATTTTTTGTTCCCTTCTCTTTGCACAGAATGTAGAATCTCAGGCAGAGCAGACCGGCTATCATCAGGAGCAGCGACTGCAGAAACGCTGCGGGGAAGAAATCAATAGAACGCAGATATTCGATGCCGCCGCACAGTGCGCCCGTTATGATAAGTTCAAGTCCCATGTTGTAGAATACGTGGTAGTTTCCTCTGAGCGCATTCAGTTCGTCTTCCCAAACAAGCTTTGGGTTGATCGTGTCGATATATATGCCGAGATACGTCGTAAAGAGTACTGCCAATAAACTGAGCATAATGCTGTAGCCGATCAGAAAGACCGAGATCCCGAAGATGGCAAACGATGCCGTAATATAAACAACAAGGCTTCCTCCGCTGATGATTATGCTTGCGAGCGCCTTTGCGTTGATCTGCGCCATCATGCTGAAGGGCAGGTATCTCATAACGTCAAAGTGTTTGCCTTCTCTTGTTATTGCGCTTGAAGCTATGCAGTTCAGCGAGGTGAGTATGACGCTCACTGCGAAAACTATGACTGCAAGGTGTACCACAGCAGCGTCTTCGCCGTTCCTGATCTGATCTATAAATCCCGACATCGCCGCATTCTGCTTCTGCATAACGACGAACAGGTATATAAACACAGGCCAGATGAGGTTTATGCCGAGGCAGTTCATGAGGTACGCAGGAGTTCTGAAAAGTATTTTCAGTTCCTTTTTCAGGTAAGTTACCGTAGGACGTGACTGCTTGACTTTTTTGTCAAAATTGTATTCTTTTTCTGTACTCTTTGCTTTGCCCTGACCGTTGTTGAGAGATACAACGGCTTTGAAATACAGCTTTGACGCACAGAGAAGTACCAGACCGACTGCAGCAGCATTCACTAAGATGTATAGCAGCAGCGAAAGAACGCTTCCTGCAAGCGCAGACGATAACAGCGGAACTGTGACAAATATCTTATCGAGAATACCGAATACTTTGAAATTGCCGTTGACAAGGTTCTCTACAAACGTATCGGGATTAAAGCCGCCCGTGACCTGCATTAAAATGACAAGCGCAAGCAGTATTACAACCGTTGAAAGCTGGGTAGCCTTGCTTACTCTGTCTTTGTTTTTGAATACTCTCGATACTGCCATCACTATCATGCAGATTACTGCGCAGTAGCATATCGGCAGAACGGGGAACGTCACAACGCCGATAATCATTGCAAGAAAGCTTACTATGTTAAGTCCGCTGCCGACAGGCGGGTCGAATCCGTACCCGACCATGAAGCCAATCAGTGCGCTGATGACGAGCAGACATTCCATCACGTTTTCCGAGATCATTGTCGAAGCAAGCTTTGCGCCCACTATCTTCATAGGGGAGATGGGCAGCGGAAGCAGGTATTCGAGATCGCTCGAAAAATAGAATACGCTCATGATCACGTTGAACCCGAAGATGAACGAGAACAGCGCAACTATATGAAGTATCATCGAAAGCCCTGCGGTGATCGCAGACGCAGACTGCGCGTATACTTCATTTGAAGCCTGCAGAGTGCTGATTCCGTCTGTGAGCGCATATACCATAAGTGCGGTGAACCCGCATATCGGAACAAAGAGCAGCAGTATTATCAGTATAGCTACCACTACCCCGAAAACCTTGGAGCGCTTCTTTTCCTCAATGCTCGGTTCAACATTCGACATGGTTATTTTGATAAGCTGTAAAAATACATTCATAACATCACCGCCTGTCAATTCTTCCCTGTGAGCGAAAGGAAAATATCTTCGAGGTTTTTGTCTTTGTTTTTCTTTTCAAGCTCGGCAAGAGTACCGTCATAGAGCTTATGACCCTTTTTGATTATGATTACTTTATCGCAGAGCTTTTCTGCCACTTCAAGCACGTGCGTAGAGAAGAAAACGCTGTTGCCCTGCTGAGTGTGTTCTCTCATCATCTGTTTAAGCTCAAAGGCTGATTTCGGGTCAAGTCCCGTCATCGGTTCGTCGAGTATCCATACCTTCGGTTTGTGCAGCAGCGCTGCGATCACCATAAGCTTCTGGCGCATACCGTGAGAATAACTCAGCGTCTGAGAGTCGAGAGCGTTTGTAAGCTCGAACCTTTCGGCAAGCTCCTCTATTCTTTTCTTTCTGTCGTCAACGGGTACTTTGTACACGTCACCGATGAAGTTCAGGAACTCTATTCCTTTCAGACGCAGGAAAATATCGGGATTATCGGGGATATATCCTATCGAAGCCTTAGCTTTGAGCGGCTGTTTGCGGACGTCAAACCCGTTTACAGTAATGCTGCCCTTATCGGGAACGATAACGCCCGACAGCAGCTTGATCGTCGTGGTTTTGCCCGAACCGTTCGGACCTATAAAACCGACAAGCTCGCCTTCGCCTACGGAAAAATTCATGTTGTCCAACGCTTTGACCTTGCCGTTGTAGGTTTTGCTTACTGCCTTAAAATCAATCATAAAAAGCACCTCCGCTGTGTAATTGTCACAGATATCTAAATATATCAAATCAATTCAAATTATACTATATAAATTGTAATAAAGCAATAGATTTAAAACCAGAATTCGAGAAAAATACATAATTTCGTATCTGCATATTGTAAAAAAATTTCAAACATTTATCATCTTGTTGAAATGTGCAGTCATTATGTGATATAATCAAAATAATGCGATGTAAATTACCTAAGAAAAATACAATATGAGATAAAATATACGGAGGACTTATGAAACAGGCGGCTAACATCATCAGAGAAGTCAAGAAAGCGGTTATCGGCAAGGACGATATTCTTATCAAGGTCATGGAGGTCATTCTTGCGGGGGGGAATATTCTGATCGAAGACATTCCCGGTGTCGGCAAGACCACAATGGCGCTCGCATTCTCAAAGGCTATGCAGCTTGATTGCAGGAGAGTGCAGTTTACGCCCGACGTTATGCCGTCGGATATAACGGGCTTCTCAATGTATAATAAAGCGACAGGTCAGTTTGAATACAAACAGGGCGCAGGCATATGCAATCTTCTGCTTGCCGACGAGATAAACCGTACTTCAAGCAAAACTCAGTCTGCACTGCTTGAGCTGATGGAGGAGCATGCCGTGACAGTTGACGGCATTACGCACAAATGCCCTCAGCCGCATATTGTGATCGCCACACAAAACCATATCGGTTCGGCGGGCGCACTGCCGCTGCCGGAATCTCAGATGGACAGATTTACCGTAAGGCTTACGATGGGCTATCCGTCCATGGAAAACGAGATCACCATGCTGCGTGACAGACAGGGCGCAAATCCGCTCGATTATGTCGAGCCTGTCGCCACCGAGTACGATATTATGGATATGAAAGCTCAGGTCGAGAATGTCTATCGCAATGACGAGATATTGGAGTACATAGCCGCGCTTGTGAATGAAACGCGTCACAACAGCTTTATCAAACTCGGAGTCAGCCCAAGAGGTTCGCTTGCGATCTCAAATATGGCGGCTGCTAACGCATTTCTGCACAAAAGAGATTATGTTATTCCCGATGACGTTGCCCGTGTTTTTGTTGACGTGTGCGCGCACAGAATAATTATGAACCCTCAGGCAAGAATGTCGAATATTTCCGCAGATGATATTCTCGGAGATATACTCAACGCTGTTTCTCAGCCGAGTATCAGGAGTAAAAAATGATTAAATACAGAGTGTTTTACGGACTTATTCTCTTTTCACTCTTCCTGTTCTATATATTCTGCGAATCGTATGTTCCTCTGCTGATCATTATAGTAGTAATTGCGCTTACAATTCTGTCGGTGATAGCCGCGGCTTTTGCCGCCCGAAATGCTTCTGCGGAGATAAACGCGTCACACCCCGTTATTACAAAGGGCGAAAGCTCGGAAGCACAGTTCGGGATAAAGATCACAAACAACTTTTTTCTCCCTCTTTCCGACGTTACATTTCGCGTTGAATTTGAAGATATGCAGGAAAGCGACGGTACGCAGAGAAAACTCAGCACCACGATGTGCGCAAGAGAAACCAGGACGATCTACGCTATGGCAGCAACGGAGCATTGTGCGTATATCAGATGCGCAGTTACAGATATGCATATCTGCGACGCTTTCGGGCTAACCGCCTGGAGAGTGAAAAAAGGCTTATTGTCTTCTCACATGACTATCATGCCCGTGATGTCGCAGCGGTCGTTTATGGAGATACTGCCTGCTGTCAATACAGACGACAGCGACAGATATGCCGATTATAAAAAGGGCGGAGACCCGTCGCAGGTGTTTGAGATCAGAGAATACTCCGACGGAGACGACATGCGGAGAGTTCACTGGGGGCTAAGCTCCAAGTATGACGAACTGATGGTAAAGGAATTCAGCCAGCCGATAAGCGACAGCTGTATGATCGTGATCGAAACGGGCATAAAAAACGACACTCCCGAAAACAGGAAATTAACAAGCGACAGGCTTATGTCTGTGTTCGTTAAACTTGCAGACGAGCTTATACAAAACGAACAGATGTTTTCGGTGTGCTGGTTCTCACATCAGGGTGAAAAAAACGTACTGTTTGACGTTGTTATACATGACGATGTTTTCCCGGTCGTAGAGGGCTTTTTGTCTATGAAGTTTTCTGACGATCTGTGTGAAACACTTGTCAACACGAAGGCTTTTCTCGAATCGACAGATAAGCGGATATACTATATTTTTTCGTCGGGATCATTCAACAAAGAAATGCTCAACGATCTGTCCGAAAAATATATTCCCATAGACGCCGACGTCATATTTGATGAAAACGGCAATACAGAAATAGGTGAACTCTTTGAAACGAAAAGATGACCAATCATATACAACCTTACGGAATATCGAATCTATCGGTGTGAGAGCGGAGAAAGACCATGTGCTGCCTTCCGCTGTTCTCACATCGGTTATTGTGCTGACCACAGTTTTCTGCCTGACAAAGCTTTTGATCGACAGCTTCCATGTCTTTACATATACCGATTCAGGTTCAATAAATGTTCATTTTACCAAAAAAGAAATATCATGGTTTTATCTGCGAATGATACTCCTGTGTATACCGATCTGCGTTGTTAATTGCCTGAAAAAATACTCGGCGTTTTGTTCTACATGCTTATTCTCTGTGTATGTACTCTTTTTTCTGAATCGCTTCACGTTTCTGGCTAACGGGTTCATTCATGCGCTGAACAAAGCGCTGACAGCCATATTCGAGGCTCAGGGCGAAACACCCGGTATATATTATCTTACCAATTACCCCGTGACCGATGTAAAGGCGGAAACATTTACATTCTGCTATGCGGCTGCGTTTTTGATATGCTTTCTGCTCGCTTTTTCGGCGATACAATTCTCGTTCCCGATATTGTTTACATGCTGCGTGGCGTTTTCGTCTGCGCTGACGCTTATTTTCAGGACGCTGACGGACGAACGTGCTTTTGCGGTGGCTGTGTTGTGCTGCATAGTAGTGTATATTATGAATATACAGGGTTATCGGAATGCATGGTCGGGGCAGCTTATTCAGGGCTACGGAAAATCGGTTAAGATACACGGTTCGTATGTTTCTTATTCCGCATTCCAGCAAGCGGCGGCAGCATTGATATGCATTGTCACCGTTGCTGTATTCTCGTCGGTTTTTATTGACTACTCCTCTTACAGAATGAGTCCGAGAACGAAAATGTTCGGGCAGAATATTATGAACGGTCTGGAGGATTTCTATAACGGTATTATATTCGGCGAAAAGGAATCGAATACACTCAGCGGCGGCGATCTTAAAAACAACGGAAATATCAAATATAAAGGCGAGACGATGTTCGAGATAAAGTACGACGAGATACCCGAACATCCGTCTTATCTGCGCACGTTTACGGCGTCTGTCTACAGCGGCAACAAATGGACGGACTTCGACAAAAGCGTATATGAATCGTACTCCGATATGTGGGATACATTTGCGTCGGACGGTTTTTCGGCGAATACGATACAGGGCGATCTCCTCGGGAAATATCCTTCCTTTGACGATGATATGCGAACCGTTTCAATAAGGCACGACAAGCTGAGCAAAAAAAGCATTCTGACTGAAACAAGATTGTCGTCGGGGAGTCCGATACTCGACAGGGCAAGACTTGATTACGATGTGTACCCCGCATTTTCATTTTTCGGGAACACAGGCGGTGAGTACGAGCAGATCTTTGCGGATATTGACAGAAGCGATCTTGTCAGAATAGCCGGTACGGTATACGATCAGCCCGAGGATTTTTACTCCATGCTGCACGACTGCGAGTTTTATCTTACGGGACGCGCTGCGTTTAACGGCGGTATAGATTCCATAGGTGTATCGTCCGACGAGAACATTTATGACTATTATAACGACGAACAGCTGTACAGACAGTTCGTGACGGAGAATTATCTCGAATGCCCCGATAATATCACCGACTATGTACCGTCGGGATTTGCTTCAATGGAGTCGGATTTTATCAATGAATATTATGATTATTCGATGACGGACTACGGAGTTTATACAAGCAGTTACTATAATTATGCTATAGGGGAGATACAGCGGTACCTGACCGAACATGCAAGCTATACGCTTACTCCCGGTACTCTCCCGAAAGACAGGGATTTTACCGAGTATTTCCTCAATGAAAGCCAACAGGGCTACTGTGTTCACTTTGCGACGGCAGGCGTGCTGATGCTCAGATATGTGGGTATCCCGGCACGCTATGCGGAGGGCTTCTATGTCGGGAACTCCGATCTGAATCCCGCTTATAATTCCGAGGACGGCTTTTCTCCCATACGCGACAGCAGCGCTCATGCATGGGCGGAAGTATATTTCCCGCTTGTCGGCTGGCAGCCTGTCGAGTTTACACCGGGGTACGACAACAGAAACGAACCCGAAGAAACAGATACCGACAGCGAAGAAGAGTCGGATAGCGACGAGAAAACACAAAGCAGCGATGCCGAAACGGAGAGCGACAGCGAGACGGACACGCACGAGAAACATGCGTCATCTTCCGAGAGTATATCGGATTACGATACGGATTCACACAGTGATTCCGAAAACACCGACAGCGCAGATAATACGTATTCGTCCGACGAGGACGTTACGGATTCCGACGAACAGGGCGGAGGTATTTTCGGCAGGAAAGATGACGATGAAGGCGGATTCAAGCTTTTCTATCTTATTCTTGTCGGCATAGGCTATGTATTATATTATACTCTGAAGCTTGTTTTATGGCTTGTGCTGCGCTGGCTTTGCATGAAGCTCAGAGAAAAGCGCTTTACCGAAGAAAACACACGCATAGGCGTTCGGGCAATATACCGTCATTCGCTGTTCCTGCTGCGTGTTGCAAGGATAAAGCCCCTGCCCGATGAAAGCGACGAGGACTTTGCAAGGCGCGCTATGCAGAAGATCGACAGTACATATACATCGGAATACCTGGAGTTTACCGAGCATGTTCTTCATTCGAGATTCGGCCGTGAGCCTGTTTCGAGAGAAACGGTCGATACGATGATCGCGTTCGTAAATAAGCTTACGCAGAAGCTATACGACGACTCGGGAAAGATAATGAAATTTGTAATGAAATATGTATTGTTTTTGATATAGACGAATTATTTTTTGGTATTGCATTCTTATCACCGAGGTATTATAATAGTGTTGTGTGCAGAAAATCAAATTTGTTTTTGGGTGTTATTTTTATTTGAACAGGAGATTATTTATGCAGGAGATATTATTTGCAAAAAATTTATTGGATTTCGATCAGACAATAGCAAAAGAGCTTTTTGAAAGCGTTACTTACCCTTGGGAGGCGCTTGAAAATCTTTCGGATTATATTCTGAAACTCGGTGCGACTCTTCCCGAGGAGGAATATGAAAAACAAGGCGATGATATATGGGTCGCAAAGACGGCTAAAGTAGCCCCGTCGGCGTATCTGCAGGGACCGCTCATTATCTGCGGAAATGCGGAAATCAGGCACTGTGCGTTCATCAGAGGAACCGCGATCGTCGGAGAAAATTGTGTTGTTGGCAATTCGACCGAGCTGAAGGGTTCTATTCTCTTCAACTGCGTACAGGCGCCGCACTATAACTATATCGGAGATTCGATACTCGGCTATAAGTCGCACACGGGCGCGGGAGTTATAACTTCCAACCTCAAATCCGATAAATCGCTTGTTACGGTTAAGGTGGGTTGTGACAGGCTTGACACAAACCGAAAAAAATTCGGAGCAATAGTCGGCGATAATACGGAAGTCGGCTGCAACAGCGTGCTGAATCCCGGCACTGTTCTGGGCAGAAATACAAATGTGTATCCGCTTTCGATGGTAAGGGGTTATGTACCCGAGAACAGCATTTACAAAAAACTCGGAGAAGTATGTGAGAAGATAGACAAATGCAGATGTGACGAGAGTAAATAACGCACCGTCTGCATATTAAAGAAAGGAAGATAAATATGAATTATAACGCAAAACGTTCTATGCTTGTAAGAGTAGTTGCGGGAGTGTGCGCATTCCTGCTTGTAGGGTCGATAATGATCTCTGTTCTGGGTCATTGATACATGAATAAAGTGAACAGCCTGATCTGTATCATTCTGGGTATAGTTTTCTTTTTGCTGATGCTCATGTTCGTACTGCCGATACTGTCGGGTACGCTGAACATAGGCAATGCCGTAGGGATAATATTCTGTGCGGTAATGCTTTTTGCGACGTGGGGCAATGCTTATCTTGTAAGAATTATTGATAAGCTTAACAAGAGTATTGCAGGAAAGGTGTTTCTGTACGCCGCTGCGGTAATACTTGCCCTCGGCGTCGTATATGTCGGTTTTTTGACGACGCTGATAGTAACAGCCGACAAAACTGCGCCCGAAGAGGACTGCACCGTTATTGTACTCGGCTGTCAGGTGAGGGGCGATCATCCGTCGCTTATGCTTCAGGCGAGGATAGATTCGGCGTATGAGTATCTCATCGCGCACCCCGACGTCCCGTGCATTGTTTCGGGCGGCAAGGGTGACGACGAGAACATCAGCGAAGCACGGTGTATGTATGATATTCTTGTTGAGAAGGGTATTTCACCCGATAGGATATATATCGAAGACCGTTCGGTGAATACCGTAGAGAATATAGCTTTCAGCAAGAAGATAATCGAAGAAAATGACCTGAGCCGTAATACAGCGATAGTTACCGATATTTTTCACGAGTACAGAGCGTCGAGGATAGTTAAGGACGCTCAGCTTTTGTACGGCAGCGTACCCGCAGACTGCGTGTGGTATCTGCTGCCTACTTATTATGTCAGAGAGCTTGTGGCGATAACGGCTGTATTTGTCGGATTGGCGTAAATAAGAACCGTCACATTCTTGATCGGAGTGTGGCGTTGTTTTTAATTAATTGGGCGGCAGCTTATCTAAAAATCGGGAGGTAATTATGCAGGAATATAAAACAAAGCAGAAAGAGTTCCTTCTTGAATGTCTTGCGGAGAATAAAGACGTTCATATGACAGCAGGCGATATTTCCGCTTATATGCGGAACAAAGGTCACGCTATGGGCATGTCAACGGTATACAGACAGCTTGATAAGCTTGTGTCGTCGGGTCTTGTCAGAAAGTATATTGTAGACGAAAATTCATCGGCATGCTATCAGTTTGCCGACAGCAGCGGCGTTTGCTCGGAACATTTTCATCTTAAGTGCAGCGTATGCGGCAGGCTTATCCATACCGACTGCAGCCTGATGAGGCAGATAGCCGATCATATGAGAGAAAGCCACGGTTTTGAGGTCGACTGCACAAAAACGCTCCTCTACGGAACGTGCAGCGACTGCCTGAAAAAAGAGAAGCAGTGAGGTGTTTGTTATGTCTGTCAGGATAGTTTGCCCGAAATGCAGCGCTGTGATAAACTGGAACGGCAGCGATACGGTAACAGCCTGCCGTTTGTGCGGGACTAAGTATAAAATGCACCCGAAATCACAGGCGAATAATCGCGCTGCGAAGGAAATGTTCATGCCGCCCGTCGGCAGAGGTCAGGCGGATATTCTTACGATACCGTCAAATCGGGAGGTAATGGGCAGACCTGTATTAAAGACATATATACCAAAAAACTGGAAGTACGTAAGCGGCACTTCGCCCGACAGATACGACGCCGTGAGCAATCCGATCGTGCCTACCGTTATGTACGCCTCTCCCGACGGAGAAATCTCCGTGTTGTATAAAGGCGAGGCTTTCTATAAACATATCGACATGACGCCTGCAACAATGCAGCTTCAGAATAAAATGGACGATATTCTTATCAACAGGCGCAATCCGACTTTTTTGAGAATGCGTTCTTATATGACATGCGCCGAGTACTGCGATACCATGGCAAAGACATTGCCGCTCAATAATCTTTGCGCCGTCAAAGAGGAGCATGCGGACAATGCCGAAAAGCAAAGGCAGCGGCAGATCCTCGAAAACTTTCATCGGAAAGGTTTTACCGACGGCAGCGCGGAATGGCTCAGGCGAACATACAAGGGCGTTGATAACTCGGGCAGGAATGTGATCGTTGTTGCCGAAACACGCATAGTATCACTGATAAAAAACACGGTCATGCAGATGCCGCAGTACGGCGGATTTTTTGGTATGGGAATGATGCCGGGCATGATGCAGCAGACGACGGAGCGTTACTGGGACAGTCAGTATGAAATGCTGCTTGCAGTACCCGAGAACAGATACAGCGAGGGATTGAGGGAATTTGAGCGTATAAACGAGTCTATCCGTATTCTGCCCGAGATGAACCAAGTCAGAGCCGATATTCTTGCCGTTGTGAATAATTCTCTGAACAATATCGCTATGGATAATATGAACTCCATGAACAGGCGATCTCAGATAATTGCCGACACAAATGCGTATACGTCGAATATACAGCATCAGATGATAGCCGACAATGCCGCCTCTCACAACAGAGTCGCAAATCTGCAGTCAGAGGCGATCAGAGGTGTAAATACATACTACACCAACGATAACAGAGTTGTCGAAGCGTCAACGTCTTTTGACCATGTTTATCAGAACACGCAGAACCCGAACATCTTTGCGGCGCAGCAGGGAAACTCACTTGAATTCGGCGTCGATTTTGAAGAGCTTACGCAGACAAACGGCGATTACCGATAAAAAAGCTCCTGCCCTTCAACGAGCAGGAGCTTCGGTCAGATGACCGTTTTTTAATATAATGTTGTTGATCCCGCAAAAGACCGGGTGATCAGATCAGCTATCCTTTTCCTCGACAAGGAACGGTCTGATCTCGTTTAACAGATCTTCGTCATCATCGGGCATATCTGCAATAAACACAGGATTTTTTTCACTGTCTGTTACACTCAGAACTCCGACAATGGAATGAGCGTTGACCTCATAATCGTCTATTCTCAGACGCATACGTATATCGTCGTATTTTGATGTGACGTTTACAAACGCCTTTGCATCTTCGAGAGACGAGATATTTATTGTTCTTGTGAACATAATAACACCACCACAAAAAAATTAAAATTTTTTATTCAACATATAATATATTATCACTTTTTACGAATTTGTCAACACTTTTTTAAGAATTTTTATAAAATGAGAGGTAAATATGAATTTTTTTGTATATAATTTCGGCTGTAAGGTCAATCAATACGAGTCGCAGGTAATGACGGAGCTGATGATACAAAAGGGCTATACGCAGTCCGATGATAAGGATAATTCCGATATAATAATTATAAATTCCTGTACGGTCACTGCCGTTGCAGATAACAAAGTCCTCAAGCTGATGAGGCATATCAAAAGGGAACACCCCGACACTGTCATTGTGCTTACAGGCTGTATGCCCCAGGCGTACCCCGAGAAATCTGCGGAGCTTCTGCAGGCGGATATAGTTCTCGGCAATTCATCGCGGCAGGCGCTGCCCGACGAGATCGATAAATATCTGTCAACGGGCGAGAGGGTAGTCAATATACATAAATACACGAAGAACAGCGATTTCGAGGAGGTCTGCGTTTCGGAATTCGAGGAGCGGACACGCGCGTTTATCAAGATAGAAGACGGCTGTCACCGCTATTGTTCGTATTGTATCATACCCTATGCAAGAGGACCCGTGCGCTCGAAACCGATAGATGTTCTCAAACGTGAGGTAGAGCATCTTGCAAAGCACGGTTATAAAGAGATCGTACTTGTCGGGATAAATCTCTCCGCATACGGAGACGAGATCGGGCTTCATCTCTGCGACGCGGTTGAGTGCGTATGTTCGATAGAAGGCGTGGAGCGAGTGCGGCTGGGCTCGCTCGAACCCGAAAGAATGGATAAGGACTCGATCGGACGCTTGTCAAAGCTTGATAAGTTCTGTCCTCAGTTTCATTTGTCGCTTCAAAGCGGCTGTGACGCTACGCTTAAACGCATGCACAGGCATTACACCGCAGACGAGTACCGCAGAATAGTCGCCGATCTGAGAAACGCATTTGATAACTGTGCGATAACCACTGATGTTATGGTCGGGTTTGCGGGGGAAACAGAGGAAGATTTCGAGCAGTCCCTTGACTTTGTGAGTGAAATTTCATTTGCGAAGGTACACGTTTTCCCGTATTCACGGCGCAAGGGTACTGTTGCGTATAATGCGCCGAACCAGATAGATAACGAAATAAAAGTGCAGAGAAGCAGAATAATGACGGAAGCCGCAAATGCGTCAAGGCGAACGTTCCTCGAAGGCATGGTCGGCAGAACGGAGAGCGTACTCTTTGAACAGCCCACAAAGGACGGATACTGGTCGGGCTACACGAAGAACTACACGCCTGTAAAAGCAAAAGCGGACGGAAATATAAGCGGAGAGATTCTGAATGTCAGGATAGTTTCAACCGACGGCGAGTGTTGTTTCGGGGAGATAATTCTTTGAACAGCGTTCGGAAAAACCGAATAAACAGTAGCATTTTTTAGATTATTATGGTATTATTATTTCATAATATGTAAAGTGGGGGATACTAATATGAAAGCCAAACAAGTATTATCGTTCATACTCAGCACACTGATGATAAGCACCGGCTTTTCTATGCCTGTTCGTGCGGCGGAGATAACAGACGGTACTGTCGGCGCAGCGGCGGTGTACATAAGCGGAG
>CADBRK010000096.1 GCA_902797065.1 uncultured Ruminococcus sp. | reverse complement strand
GCCGCTTGCTGCAAAAACAATGCGTAAGATGCTCGAAGGATGCGTAAACATTACATTTACCGACACCACCGTAAAAATACTCTCTGCACTCAACGACAGCAGTCGTGAACAGATAGAGAATCTTGCGAACGAACTGTGCATGGACTATCTTGCCCAGCATGAAGAAACCGCTAATAAGAACGATCTTACAGCGTTGTTCAATATCGGATACGGTCTGTATGTTGTAACTTCAAATGACGGTAACCGTGACAACGGACTTATCGTAAACACCGTTACTCAGGTAACCAACACTCCGAACAGGATCGCTGTTACCATCAATAAGCAAAACTACTCCCACGAAGTAATAAAAGCAAAGGGTATTATGAACGTCAACTGTTTGTCTACGGATGCACCGTTCAATGTGTTTGAGACATTCGGCTTCCAAAGCGGACGGGATACCGATAAATTTGAGAACTGGACTCCGCTGCGTTCTGATAACGGGCTTGTTTTCCTGCCGAAGTATATCAACTCCTTTATGTCATTAAAGGTTGAACAATATATTGATCTTGATACGCACGGTATGTTCATCTGTTCGGTTACAGAAGCAAGAGTAGTTTCGGAAAAAGAGACAATGACTTACACATACTATCAGAACAATGTTAAACCTAAGCCTCAATCCGACGGCAAGAAAGGCTTTGTCTGCAAGGTATGCGGATATATTTATGAGGGCGACGAACTGCCCGAGGATTATATCTGTCCTCTTTGCAAGCACGGCGCCGCCGATTTTGAGCCGATATAACAAACGTCGATGTTCCCCGGGTCTCGCCTGCCGTCGGGGACGGTTCCCAACCGGAGGAGCTAAAGCTCCACGACGTTTGCCTAAGTCGTCGCTCGCTCCTTGTTTAAATCATTTGAACAATTTTTTGAGGAATGCATATGGATGATCTTGAACGTTTTTGTTTGATGAGCCGAAAAAGCTTCTTTGCTTATTCCGCACTCTTCTTTTTAATCTTAGAACCCGCTCTTACACTATTATTCATTCTGGGTATTGATGATCTGGAAAGCCAAAAGAGTATTAATGATGATTTGATAATCTCCGCACTACTTGCAGCAGTTGTACTTTCTGGTCTTTGCGGCTTTTTCTATTACAAAATGATTTTTCGTCCGAGAAGAGTATTCAGAGAACGAGTTTTTATTCTTACACAAAAAGATTGGCTTGGATACGCAATAGACGATATGCACTGCGGCATGTTAAGATTCAAGGATAGAGTTCTGATCGGAAAAGACAGTATCATGGGCAAGGGACTTGGCGTTGTGCTGATATATGACGAAATATCATCCCTTTATATAAAAATGGATCGCTATACATTTGAGGGAAGCAAACTGCAAAGGCGTTATCTTGCAGCAGATGCGGGCACTCATACATACCATATATGCCACTTGCCATCCGATACTCATTTTGCACGTGAATGGGCAGAGATGAAAGAATATCTGAAACAAGCCGCACCGCATATATCGGTAAGATAATCAAATATTATAAGCGACAGTACGAGTTATATCCGACTGTCGCTTATTTTAAAAAGCCAATCCAAGAATAAATGTATAATATATCAGGAGTACGCCTATGAAAAAAAGAATTTTACTGATAATAACAATACTTATTGCCGCGTTTATTTTTATACATTCCTCAATCCCGGCAGTTGAATCCACAGTAGAGAGTGACGCGGCATTCGGTGTACTCGACAGATTAACAGCATTACTGAACCTGCCGAATTTGTTCAATGCGATCACAATACGCAAACTGGCGCATTTCGCCGAATTTGCGGTGTTCGGTTTTTTTCTTTCCGCAACAGTTCGATCATACGGCGGCTCATTTACCCGAGAGTTGTTCAAGATACTGTTTTTCCTGCTTGCAGTACCCGTAACCGATGAAACAATACAGTTTTTTCCGGAAGGCAGAAGCGCACAGGTGAGTGATGTTCTGCTCGATTTTTCGGGAGCGGTTTTCGGTTTTTTGTGCCTGGCTCTGCTGTGGGCAATAGTAACAAAAATACATAATCATAATAAAGAAAGCTGAAAAGCTCCTTAACATCATCACCTGGTGTTAAGGAGCTATATTGATTCTAAAGTATTATATGATAAGTTTAACGTACTTATATTATTACAAAGGTCAGAGATTATTTGAGAAATATATTGCCAATACAGCTATAATTATAAAAAACACCATTTCAAGAATTACTCTGATATGGATCTTCCACTCCGAGTAAATGGTAGCCATGAACTCACGGATAAAAGCGTTTATGTAAAAATAGCTTTTAGTTCTGCTCCCTATACCCTCTGCGTGTATTCCCTGCTTTTCGGCAAGCACTCCCGAACGAAATACATGGTAATTTGTAGTTGAAAAAGCAAGCTTTGGTTCGGTAATACTTGTTTTTTCTTTAATCAGCTCAACAGAATTTTTCATATTTTCATAGGTATTTTCAGACCTATCTTCGGTTAGTATTCTGTCTTCAGATACGCCTTTTTCTAAAAGATAATAATGAATTGCCTGACCTTCTGCTATTGCTTCGTCATCGCCCTTGCCTCCCGAAGGAACAAATATAACCTTTTTGCCTGAATTATTCTCCTGCATGTCGGCAAATTCAAGCGCTCTGTCGGTTCTTCCTTTAAGCAGCGGAGTAAGCGAACCATCTGGGCGAATCTGACATCCAAGTATCATGATATAATCCTTATCAAAGGCGGGAATCTTTTTTGCCGACTTTACGGAAAGAATAACGGTTCCGATCAAAATACACTCAAGATATGTTACTGCGGTAAGAATCGAATTTGTGACTGCCATCTCTATGTACATAGCAATTCCGTTTTCATCGTGTACGTCTACAACCGTTGTACGATGCAGCATCTCGGAGAGCACAAGAGGAAATAGTGTTACTGCGCATATCAATACACCCAGAATCAAACCGAGCATATTGCGCCAGTTTGTACCCTCTCTCTGCATTAACACGACATTACTTACCGCAACAAGAACCGATACAGTAAACGCTGCCGGAAGAGCAAAAACAGCAAATCCCGAAGCTGAATTAATCAGGGAGCGAACTGCGTTGATAGGCGACGAACTCGTCAGGAAGTTTATCTGCCCGAGAATTATTGCGATAAGATAAATTATCCAGCCAAGATTGCGGATATTCTCATATTGGTACAAACTGATATGCATATCCTTACGGTACTGAATAATAACGTTCCACAAAACCACGACAAGATACATAATCACAGCAATCGGGAAAACTATACCGGCTCTTGCGCTGCCGAAGAAATTCCCTTCTGTAATTATGCCCGATCTGTGCACATATACTACTTGAGAATAATAGTAATTATCGGCTGTAATATCAATGTATGCCTTTCCTTCTTTAACCGAGTTCAATGTAAGAATCATCTGACCATCGTGAATCAGCTTAGAGTCCAGTTTGACAAATTCATCTTCCTGATCAATATTAACATCAAAGGCAGTTACATCTTTTCCCGCCTGATCAACAGGGATTTTCAGAGTAAGTTTTCTCCCTGTTGTGTACGTCACAAATGTACATAGCATAATAAGAAGTATACCAATCATTACTACATATTTTCTTTTCATCTTCACACCCCAAAAAACACTATGATGAACTGTCATCGAGAGTTTTTTCATCTGTTTTACGTAATAGTTTATCTATAATTAGTGTGACTGCTTCGCTCTGCTGCTTTTCTGCTGTTATCTTAGCTTGACCGTCGCCCTTTTGTTCACCGTAATTTCCGAATTCTGCATGATTTCCGCCTTCGATTACATATTCCGTGTAATTGTCTGTTTGAAACTTCCTGCCTTCAATAACCTTCTCAACATTCAGAACGGTATCGTCAGAACCATAGACGATTATTTCGGTAAGATCGTTATCAAGCGGTTTTGTCGGGTACGCAGCCAGCAATACCAGACCATTCAGCTTTTCTCCGTTATCGGACGCATATACAGCGGACATCGCACCGCCAAGGGAATGACCTCCGACATAGTAATGAGCGTAATCCGTACTTCCGATAATATCGTCTGCTTTATTGATACCGAATAAAGCAAACCGAAACGGCATTTTCACGAGATATGTATCAATACCGTTTTCGGAAAGACTGCGCATCAAAGGCGCATATGACTGTTCTTCTACTTTTGCTCCCGGATAGAATATCAGCAGATCGTTATCTCCGGCACCGTCAAACAGCCAGCCTGATTCTGTTTGAGTAACAGTAACATTTTCATCGGAGATCAGTGCTTTCAATGCTTCATTGTCCGCATGGTAATAGTTTTCCATATAGATAAAGAATACAGCGGCAGAGAGGATAATCACTCCTGCGAAAACAAGTGAGATAATGGCCTTTTTACGGGAATGCGTCTTCTTTTTGATTTCAGACATTGAACTTCACCGTACCGTCCTCAAGTCTGTATACCGCACCTATGACACGAAGTCCGTGCTTCTCCTCACGCTGAATCTCAAAGCTTTTTTCTATAACATCGACGCTTCTTCTTACATTCAGGCAGGTGGCTTTATATTCGTCTTTTTCATCGCCTATAGCAAGCTTTATCTCGTCCGTAATAAACTTCACAAAGCCGTCCGGATCGTGATTTACCGCAGCGTCAACAGCACCGCAGTGATTATGCCCGAGAACAACAACAAGTTTTATTCCAAGATGTGAAACTGCGTATTCTATAGAACCAAGCTGATGATCGTCTATGACATTGCCTGCGACGCGGATCACAAAAAGCTCGCCTATGCCCGCGTTGAACGCAACCTCGGGTATCACTCTCGAATCCGAGCAGGATACCACAACCGCATACGGTCTTTGACCGTTAGTAAGAGTATCCATGCGTATTTCACCGGAAATATCGCCTGTATTACTGTTGTTTTTTGAATAGTACTCATTTCCGTTCTTTAGTTTTCTCAATGCCTCTTCGGCTGTTACAGCATAATGTACCATGCTATCCCCTCCTATTCTTTATATTCTATTATACAATCAAATCTCCGAAATGACAATAATAATTTATAACAAACGTCGATGTTCCCCGGGTCTCGCCTGCCGTCGGGGACGGTTCCCAACCGCAGGAGTAAAGCTCCACGACGTTTATTGATGTCGTCGCTCGCTCCAATCAAGCGAGCTTGTTGGAGCTTAGCTCCTCGTTTAAAAATGTCACGGTACTGCTTTTCGCCATACCGTGACAGATTTTAATCACTGTTCGTCTTTTTAAGTCTGAAACAAAGCTGCATAAGACTGTCGCTTATATGAACATTCTCGACAATAACGTTGTCAAACTTCATATTCAGATCATAGTGACTGAAATTCCAGAAGCTCCTCACACCCGACTCATACAGCGTTTCGGCAATAGGTTCAACTGCAGCTTTTGGCACGCAGAGTATCGCCGTAGTAACATAATGACTGCGGCAGAACGATTCAAGCTGATCTACATTTTGAATAACCAATCCGCCTACATCACTGCCGATTTTGTCGGGGTCTTTATCGAATATCCCGATAAGCTCAAAGCACCTGCCCTCAAACATCACCTGATTTGCGATAGCGTGACCTATATTGCCGGCACCGATAAGTATAGCGGGATACATACACTTGATTCCGAGAATATCTTCGATCACGTCACGCAGCATTGAAACATTATAACCTATCCCCTGCTGCCCGAATTCTCCGAAGCAGTTTAGATCCTGCCGCACCTGAGATGCGGTAGACCTCATTCTTCTTGCTAACTCGCCCGAGCTTACATGCGTGACGCCCCGGGAGTCAAGTTCCCGCAAAAAACGGTAATATCTCGGCAATCGTCTGATAACAGATGAAGATATATTATCTCTCTTAGCCACTGAACATACCTCCGTATATCAGAGCATCTCCTGTAATCTCTTATCAACTTCTCTGAGGAATGTTTCGGTATCGACCTTTGTAATGTTCTCAAGCTTGGAGAGCAGAGCAAGGTCGCCTGTCATAACGCCGTCCTCTATAGTCTTTATAGTTGCTTTTTCAAGCTTGTCGGCAAATGCGCAAAGCTCGGGCGTTTCGTCCATTTCGCCTCTTTTTCTGAGTGCGCCCGTCCATGCAAAGAGAGTTGCAACAGAGTTAGTCGAAGTTGTTTCACCCTTAAGATATTTATAGTAATGTCTCTGTACTGTACCGTGTGCAGCCTCATACTCATATACACCGCTCGGTGATACGAGTACAGACGTCATCATGGCAAGAGAACCGAAAGCGGTAGCTATCATATCAGACATTACATCACCGTCATAGTTTTTGCAAGCCCAGATGTAGCCGCCGTCCGAACGGATAACCCTTGCAACAGCGTCGTCGATAAGAGTGTAGAAATAAGAAATCCCTGCCTTCTCGAATTTCTCTTTATACTCGTTCTCAAATATCTCGTTGAATATATCCTTAAAGCGGTGATCGTACTTCTTGGAGATAGTATCCTTTGTAGCAAACCAGATATCCTGCTTGATGTCAAGAGCATAGTTGAAGCATGATCTTGCAAAGCTGCCGATACTCTTGTCTATATTATGCATACCCTGGATAATACCATCTGTTTTGAAGTCATGAATAAGACTTCTCTCCTCTGTGCCGTCTGCTTTTGTTACGCAGAGTTCAGCCTTGCTGCCGCCTTCAACTACCATTTCGGTGTTCTTGTAGACATCGCCGTAAGCGTGACGCGCGATAGTAATAGGCTTAGTCCATGTGGGGATATACGGAGTGATACCCTTAACAAGAATAGGACTTCTGAAAACCGTACCGTCGAGCGCTGCTCTGATAGTACCGTTCGGGGATTTCCACATCTCCTTGAGGTTATACTCTTTTACTCTGTCTGCATTCGGAGTGATCGTAGCGCACTTTACGGCAACACCGTACTTTTTTGTAGCCTCTGCGCTGTCAAGCGTAACCTGATCGTTAGTGGCATTTCTGTTTACAAGACCGAGGTCATAATACTCTGTTTTAAGGTCGATATACGGTGTAAGAAGTATATCTTTGATCATCTTCCAGATGACTCTTGTCATCTCGTCGCCGTCCATCTCAACGATGGGCGTTTTCATCTGTATTTTATCGGACATTTCTAATATCTCCTTTATAATCGTATTATTTTATTTCTACGTCAGGTTCGTATCTGCATATTGTTCGAATAATATCGGAATACGGCGGGTGGTTGCTTTCTATTTGGCTTATTGAACAAAGCGTAACCTTTTTATTGTTTCTCAGAACAAGAACCAAGTTTTCAGCTGTAGGAACAGCTCTGTAGTATTTCGTTTCCCGACGTATCTCTTTAATATCGGATAATCTCACGATTACTCCCGTAGCTGCGCCGAAAATATAATGCTCGCCGCAGATAACTCTGTTACGCAAAAATCTTTCGCCTTGTCTGAAATCGGAAACAAGAAAAGCTTCTCCGCCGTTTTTTTCTTCTCTTTTTATTGCGTTTGCCGCCGTGATGGAATAGTAATATCTCAGCATAAAAAACACAATTCCCATTACCGCCATTACTCCGCCGACTACACCTGCTTTTAAACTATCGGCGGTTATCGCCTTTGTAATAAAGAACCCCGGTATGGAAAGCACAAAAAACACCGCTCCGACAATCGCCACCGCTGCATTTGGAGAACAATATTTTATTATTTCCTTTTGGTCTGCATTATCCATTATTTAATCTTCCTTTTTCACGTAATCAGGAGTTAAGAATGAGTTGTTAGTTTAAATTTTTGTCTAAAATCTTACATCTCATTCAAAATCCGAAGTCTTTCCGATACGTGCATTATTCATCAACTTCGTTTGGAGTCTGGAGTTGTTTGTTAGTCCAATGTCAAAAGAAACAATTCATGCTAATAACTATGAACTAAACACAAACAACAATTCCTAACTCCTAATTTCTCACTACTAATTCACTCTAAGCTTACGAGTTCTCTCTTGTGTAGTCAAGCAGACCGCCTGCAATAATAATTGCCTTTGTTCTGTCCGTAAGCTCGCAGTCAACGGGAATGTCGATACCCTTTGTCACGTCTGTTACAACGATAGGCTCGCCCTTTTCAAGCTTTGCCTTTACGTCCTTGATAACGATCTCGTCGCCCTGAGCGATCTTATCGTAATCGTCTGCGTTTACAAATGTAAGCGGCAGGATACCTGCGTTGATAAGGTTGCTCTTGTGTATTCTTGCAAAGCTCTTAACAAGCACAGCCTTCACGCCGAGATAGAGAGGCGCGAGCGCTGCGTGCTCTCTTGAAGAACCCTGACCGTAGTTTGCGCCGCCGACAATGATCGACTTGCCTAGCGCCAATGCTCTCTGCGGGAACTCCTTGTCGCATACCGTGAAGCAGTGCTGAGAGATAGCGGGAATATTCGATCTGAGCGGCAGTATCTTAGCACCTGCCGGCATAATGTGGTCTGTTGTGATGTTATCGCCAACCTTCAATGCGCATGAAGCCTCGATCGTTTCATCAAGCGGAGAAGTCTGCGGGAAAGGCTTAATGTTCGGGCCTCTGAGAACTTCAACAGTATCCATCTTATCCTCCTCAATAGGAGCGACAACCATATTATCATTTATGAGGAACTGCTCGGGAAGCTTTATCTCAACCGGGTCACCGAGAGTTCTCGGGTCTGTAAATACGCCTGTCAAAGCGGAAGCCGCTGCCGTTTCGGGGCTTACAAGGTAGATCTGACCGTCTGCCGTACCCGATCTGCCCTCAAAGTTACGGTTGAATGTTCTAAGCGAGATACCTGCGGAATTAGGCGACTGACCCATACCGATACACGGACCGCATGCACATTCGAGAATTCTTGCGCCTGCTGCGATAAGATCGCCCAATGCACCGTTGAGCGCAAGCATATTGTAAACCTGCTTTGAACCCGGAGCAATGGCCAGAGATACGCTCGGGCATACTGTTTTGCCTTTGAGGATAGCCGCAACTCTCATAAGGTCTAAGTAGCTTGAATTTGTGCATGAACCGATACATACCTGATCTATCTTCCGAGGACCTATCTCCTCGATAGTCTTTACATTATCGGGGCTGTGCGGACATGCAGCCATAGGTACAAGCTTTGAAAGGTCTATATCTATAACCTCATCGTAAACTGCGTTTTCATCGGACTTTAACTCTGTCCAGTCCTCTTCTCTGCCCTGAGCCTTGAGGAACTCTCTCGTAACCTCGTCGGACGGGAATATCGAAGTAGTTGCGCCAAGCTCTGCGCCCATATTTGTAATTGTTGCACGCTCGGGAACTGTAAGTGTTTTAACGCCCTCGCCTGCATACTCTATGATCTTTCCTACACCGCCCTTAACGGACATGATCCTGAGAACTTCAAGGATAACGTCCTTAGCGGACACCCATGCGGAAAGCTTACCGGTAAGGTTAACCTTAACCATTTTAGGCATTGTAATATAATAAGCTCCGCCGCCCATAGCTACGGCAACATCAAGACCGCCTGCGCCCATAGCGAGCATACCGATACCGCCGCCCGTGGGTGTGTGGCTGTCCGATCCGATAAGAGTCTTTCCGGGTTGACCGAATCTTTCGAGGTGAACCTGATGACAGATACCGTTGCCGGGACGAGAGAAATATATACCGTGTTTTTTAGCGACAGTCTGAATAAAACGGTGATCGTCTGCGTTTTCAAAACCTGTCTGTAATGTATTGTGGTCGATGTAAGCAACGCTCTTTTCTGTTTTTACTCTCGGAATACCGATAGCTTCAAACTCGAGATAAGCCATTGTACCGGTAGCGTCCTGAGTGAGAGTCTGGTCGATCTTAAGACCTATATCACTGCCTACCGTCATCTCTCCGCTGAGAAGATGATTCTTTATGATCTTTTGTGCAATTGTGTAACCCATAACGGATTCCTCCTTACAGTTAATTCGTAATCGTTTTAATTATAGCAAATAACAGGCAGATAGTCAAAAAACAATTTGTTAATTTTTTAACTTTTTTGAAATATATTGAAATAGACCGGGAAGTACAGATATTACTGCAATTCAGAGCATATTTTGTAAAGCTGTTTTGCCACAGCATCGTTATCATTTGAGTCTATTACAGCCGTTGCAATTTCTTTCAGCTCGGGCACTGCATTTTCCACGGCGTAAGACTCATCTGCGATCTCAAACAGATCAATATCATTGATGCCGTCGCCGAAAGCTACAATCTTTTCACAGCCGAGAAGCCGGGCAAGCTGTCTGACCGCATTGGCTTTTGAAGCTTCTTTGGGCATGATTTCAAGCCATTGTTCCCCGGAATACATATCTATTTGATAAACGCAGTGGTATTTGTTCTTATATTTCTCATAGAAAGGCATCAGCTTTTCTGGTGAGTCGATACAAGTGATATAAAAAGGATTACCCCGAAGCAGTCCGCTAAAGTCTTCAACAGGTCTGTTGCGCAAATCATCTTCTCTTGTAGTAACAAAATCCAGCGTTGCACCGTTGATTTTCGAGCGTATATATGAAAATTTTTCTTTACCGTCAATAAAGCTGTATACAAGGCAGTATATGCCGCTGTCGGTCAATTCACAAATCAGATCAAAGGCTTTTCCCTGCTCGAAAAAGTTTGTCAACAGCATCTCTCCCGTTGCATTATCCTGAATAAATACGCCGTTATATAGAACCGTCGGAAATGCGGCTGTCATACCTTCTGTGACTTTATGCGCCGTATGGTAAGAACGTGCAGTGGCGTATGAAAAGAGAACACCGTTTTCGACCAGTTGATTAATGACCCGGTTAGTGTATTGAGATGTTTTTTGATTGCTTCGAAGTAATGTACCGTCAAGATCGGAAACATACAGAGTTTTCATTTTCAAATCCTCCTCACTTTTTCAAACATTTTTTACCCTGTTTTATTGATGATAAAAAAACAGTACAAGACAAACCGCTGTCAGCCTTATTAATTTGTCTGACAGCGGCACATTGATTATTGACTCAATAATACTCTTTTCGGATATTTCTCATAGTTTTCCACGCATTGTCGCAGTAGTTGCCGGCAGCCACGTAGATCCTCACGTTATTCGGATTGTATTCAGCGATAAAACTTACACCCGGGTCAAACCCCTGTAAATACGCGAAATATTTTCCTTCCGGATCAAGCATCATATAGCCGGAGTTATTGTATTGGAACCGCTTCCCCTTTTGGTACCTCATTTAAACGATCATTACATTTCATCTGAATCTTTCGGGTAAAAAATCTGTATTCATAAATGTGATTTATTCCTCCGGATGCAATTTCGATTTGAAAAAATCATCTGTTTTTCAAATCGACATACTTTTTCTCGTGAGAGATAGACTTGTACGCAGGGCGGATAATTCGTTTGCCGCTGTTTATCTCTTCAAACCTGTGAGCACACCAGCCTGCCATTCGTGACACCGCAAACAACGGTGTGAACAATTCTTCGGGAATACCGAGCATTCTATATACAAATCCGCTGTACATATCAACGTTTGCACACATGACCTTACCAGAATGCTTCACCTCTTCAAACACAAGCGGCGTAAGCCTTTCTATTGATTCAAGAAGATGGAATTCCTTTTCAAACTCTGTGCCTATTGCCATTTTTCCCGCATATTTTTTCAGTATCACAGCACGAGGGTCTGAGAGAGTGTAGACCGCATGACCCATTCCGTAAACCAGTCCGCTGCCGTCTCCTGCTTCTTTCCTCAGAATTTTTCGCAGATAGTCCGCAAGCTTGTCATCGTTTGACCAATCCGAAACATTTGCTTTTATGTATTCATGCATCTGAGTTACCTTCCGGTTTGCGCCGCCGTGCCTTGCGCCTTTCAGCGAACCGATAGCGGCCGCATAGGCGGAATACGGGTCTGTTCCCGATGAGGTAAGTACACGGCATGAGAAAGTCGAATTGTTTCCGCCGCCGTGTTCCGCATGTAACATCAGCATCAGGTCAAGAAGCTTTGCTTCGTCGTGGGTAAATTTTCTGTCAAGACGCAGAGTCGAAAGAATATTCTCGGCTGTTGACTGTCCGCTGATCAAAGGATGCATTATCATCGATTCATTGTTGAAATGCCTCTTTTTTGTTTCATAAGCGCATATCATGATAACCGGCATTTTTGCGATCAGAGATACAGCCGTGGAAATTTCATGCTCGGGTGATGAAGACTCCGGCTCGTCATCATAAGAATAGAGTGCAAGCGTTGATCTTGCCATTTTATTCATAATATCGCGTGAAGGGGCTTTAAGTATCATATCTTCAAAAAATTCATCAGGAAGCGGACGATTATCCGACAAAAGCTTGGAAAACTCTGCAAGTTCATCAAGCGTCGGAAGCTTACCTGTCAGAAGAAGATACACGATCTCTTCAAATCCAAAACGATCCTCCGCTTCAACACTGCTGATAATATCATTGATATTATACCCTCTGAATATCAGCTTTCCTTCGGCGGGCTTTTTCTCTCCGTCATCAATAACATATCCGTGAACATTACATATATTTGTAACGCCGGCCATTACTCCTGTTCCGTCAGGGTTGCGCAGTCCGCGCTTTACGTTGTATTTGTCAAAGTAATTCGGTGAGATCGTATTGTTGTCTCTGAACGCTGCGTACATTGTTTCTTTGAAACCGTTCATAAAAAAACTCCTTTAATTTATCCTTCTATTGCTATTATATCACTTTTTCTTTGCTTGTCAAATGCGACTCTGCAAAAAAATGTAAATTGCCGTTATGTGAATTATCTGCAAAATCACAAAATACAGATTATACTTTTTTTATTTTATCTCTTTTTTTACCGGTGTAAACATTTTTTCTGAATATACAGCAAAACGCCCGGAAAGCCTTGATCGGGTTTCCGAACGTTTTGTTTATGCGATCATATGTTTCTTTATCTGTTACACCGGAAATTTTTCCGCGTGGTTATTAGTATTCAGACAAATACTTATGAACCCCGATTAGACAGATGTTTTATCTCAGGAACTTATCACTTGTCGTCGGGTGGGTTTTTATTTACAGAATAACCTAAGAGATAAAAAACCAATCCTGCCGCAAGCAAAATAATGACTGCCCACCATAATGTTCCGGTCTGAGGAAGACTATTTTTCGATGAAGTATCGGAAGAACTATCATTTCGATTTGATTCTCCGTTTTCCTTACCCGGATTATCACTAGTCGCGTCATCTTTTTTAGTGTTTGTAACCTTAAAGGCAGTTCCCTGAAGATCAACAAGAACCGTGTATTTTTCAACAGGCTTTTCAACCACTATCCACTCATGATCGGATTCAAGCTTATCCCATGAATAATACCAATTATTGTTTGCAGAAAGCTCTACGGTTTCAAAAATATCGCCGTCTTTCATCATAAATACGGTTACAGAATCGGGTCTGTCTTTATCATTATTGGAATCGTCCCATATTTTGATGACACTTCTTACAATGGTATCACTGTCGGGATCTGTATATTCCGTATTAGTATCGGTTTCCGTTACAATAACTATACTGTCGGTATCGGAAGGCTCGGAGTCGGTATTAACGGGAATATCCGTATGCGGGACAACGCTTTCTGTGTCAGTCTTTACATCTATCGTTGAAGTATCCGTATCACTTTCTTTTGGTGTTGTATCGGTATCTGTTTTCTTTTCCGTGGTATCTGTAGTTACAGGCGGTGTATCGGTGTCTGTTTTCTTTTCCGTGGTATCTGTAGTTACCGGCGGTGTATCGGATACATCACTTTCGGTTTCATGTGTATCGGTGTCTGTCTTCTTTTCCGTGGTATCTGTGGTTACCGGCGGAATATCGGTTATCTCACTGTCGATCTTATGTGTATCGGTGTCCGTTTTCTTTTCCGTGGTATCTGTAGTTACCGGCGGAATATCGGTCACTTCACTGTCGGTCTTATGTGTATCGGTGTCAGTTTTCTTCTCTGTGGTATCTGTAGTTACCGGTGGTGTATCGCTTATTTCGGATTGGGTGTCAGTTTCCGAAGATGTATCAACCGAATCCGTTTCATTGGAATCAGTTTCATCGGAATCAGTGTTTTTTTCGATCGTTTTAGCCAATACTTTCGGATATGACTTTACATCAAACTCAAAATGCAGTGTTTGTTCATTGTAATATGGTACCGAAACAAGATACGGCTTTGTGGAAAACTCATAATCCTCGGTGATCTTTTTGTCGGAAACAACAAGATACATTCCCTGTTTCAGATTATTCCGATCAGACGTGAGGTTGATTTCTCCTGCATCATCGGTTATTGCTTTTATTGTCGGTTCAATATCATCGAGCAGAGTATAGCCGTAGATCGTCATTGCAAGCGCAGGGTAATCTTTGCTTGAAAGATTAATATCTACCGGGTACTCTACAAATTCTCCGTCAAGAGTATAGTTGCATCCGGTGTCTATATCAGCAACATAAAACAGCTTAAATGTTGCATCCGGGATCTTGATTGTATCATATTCATATATTATTTTCAGACTCACACTTTCGTTCCTTACGGCTGCGTCAGCCTGCGTCGCCTGAAAAGACAGTATCACCAAGGACATAATCAACAGTATGGCGGTAATCGTTTTTTTTGCAGATTTCATTTTAAATCCCTCCGTATTTGTATATAGATAGCTCTTCTTTTGTCGGATACAACTATTAATAAAAGTGAGATTACAGCAAGCGGTATAATCGCAGCTGCTATTGCAACGAATATGTTTATTTGTTCGGCATCAGCAGATACTCTAACAAGGTCGGCATTTTCGACTCTTATTCCCCTGACGAGAAGCCGATGAGTGTTTATGCCATATGGTGTGCATGTAACGAGCGTACAATAGTCTTTATCGAGAATTATCTTAAGGTCATCGATCTCTTTCGGCTCAACTATACTTATATTATCCACTTGATATATATGAACCTCATCAAGCACAGTCAAGGTAAACGTATCTCCGATCCTAATCTTATCGAGATCGGTAAACAATTTTGCTCCCGGCAGTCCTCTGTGACCAAGCAGTACACAATGCGAGTTTTGACCTCCGACTGGCAAACTGCTCCATTCAAGGTGTCCTATACCAACCTGCAGTACAGAGTTGTCTGTACCGTGATAAATAGGGGCTTTGCAGTTAATAATCGGGATATCCACATATCCCATTATTCCCGAATTGTTTATGTTCAGCAGACTGTTATATTGTTTTAGATCTTTATCCGTCATAATAAACTTTTCAGATTTCCATGGAAGTGCATTATTATATATAACCGCATTCTCAAGAATCTCGTTATATTTTTCATTATCAAGCTTGGATACATCCTCAATATATTCTGCAATAGCATATGACTGGTGTTTTTTGTTCCATTTGTTGCTTATTGTAGGATACAGCAACAAGGACAATCCTATGAACATAGCCGTAACCAAAAGTATTATAGATATATTATTCTTTAGCTTTTTCATAAACTTACTCATAGAATTCTCCTTATTGCTGTTCGGGGAGAAGCTCTCCCCGAACAGATAGACAGGCAAATCTGTTACTGCTTCTCAGAACTCTTTTTCCTTAGCTTTATTACCAAAAGTATCAAAGAACCGATAAATAATACTGCACCGAGTATATAGATCAAAACAGTACCCATACCGCCTGTGGAAGGCATATTTGTTCCCGAGTAGTTCTTCACATAAGTCATCAGAGAACCGTCGTTGAGATCGGCGATAAACACGCCCTTCTGTACATTTTCCGATAAAGTTATGTTCTTATTGTTCTTATCCAGTGCATAAAGTGCTCTGAGCTGTGAATACTCGGACTCTACATCATAAACAGAAACAACAACAAATTCAATATCGTCTGATTTGTTAAAGCCATCAGGTACAGTAGATTCCACAAGCTTATATGTCCCGGCGTCTATACCGTAGAATTCAAAAATCGAACCGCCTCGCTTCTCCTCACCGACAGGTTCATAAACACCGAGCGCATTCATTTTATATAAAGTGAATCCTGCTCCGTTTAGTCTTTTTCCGTAAGGTGTGATATTATCGCCTGTTTCTATCGGGTCGAAGGTTTCAACCGTATCCGGAGATTCAGGTTCATCATCCGAGGCTTTGGCGCCTATTACTTTATTTACAATAATCTTATAAGTAAACACAATTACCGTATCGGAAGAAGTGTTGCCTGTTGACTCTGAATCATATGGATCATTTGAATACTCAAGATACGCCACATTCGGATTGCCATCCGAACCTGTTACAGCTGTTTCATCAAGAGTAGCTTTGTATTTAAGAACAATTTTTGAATCTGCATTGACCACAACTTTATCATTCATATCCCTTATGGAAAAAAGATCATCAACAAATACTTTAAGCTTTTTCTCTTGTTCATTCCATTCAACGGTAAATCTGTTTGTGTAATTCTTGCCGTCAATAAACACTTTAACAGAATTGTCTACAAATGTCATATTTGTCATTTGTACATGAAAACTGTAAAAATAGGTCTCATAGCTTGAAATATTCTCGGCTACAGTACCGGTTACTTTAAACCACATTTCATCGGTTATATCGTAATCCGCTCCATCCTGCCACTGCGGTTCATCATATGTAGATACATAATCGGTCCTTTGAGCAGAATCATTTGTTTCCGCAACTTTATTTACAACAGTCGGGATACTTTTCTTGACCTTGACTTCAATATCTTCTACACCGACAGTATCGATTATAATAACGGAATTGCTGTTGTTGAGCGCCCCGTCAAGATCCGTGACATCGGCAATAAGCCAATAACCCTGTGTTGTTTCGGTCTTTTTTTCTCCGATAAAAGTCTCATCGGGTTCGAGTCCGGCATTTCTGATATTTCTGTAGAGTTTATCGGCAAAGCTTCTCATATCGTTGTCGTTAAGCTCAACATTTTCCAAGTATCTGAGTATCTGCTCATGCTTTACATCAGATTCCAGCATTTCTGCTTCCGCAACAGAAACATTCTTTATTGTTGAATAGATAATATCGATATATTTATCGTTAGCAGTATACGCAAATCTGGAAGTATCTTCCCTGGAGTTTGTAGAGTACATTATCAGATAACCTGCATAGTTTCCGCTTGTACCCTTATCGTTTACCGTTATGCTGCCTTTAGGTGTTGTATCCGCACTTCCTGCTATTGCCATACCGAAAACAATTATCATTACTATCAGTAACGAGATAATTCTTTTTAAGTGTTTCATAATTACAGTCCTT
>CADBRK010000095.1 GCA_902797065.1 uncultured Ruminococcus sp. | reverse complement strand
GTAACACCGTCAGGTATTGTTATACTTGTTAAGCTTGTGCAGTTGTAGAATGCACCATTACCAATATTTGTAACACCGTCGGGTATGTTAATGTTTGTTAAGCCTGTGCAGCCGGAGAATGCCTGATAGCCAATGCTTGTCACGGTATCTGGTATGGTTATGCTTGTTAAGCTTTCGCAGTTGTAGAATGCGCCTTCACCAATGCTTGTTACACTGTCGGGAATGGTTATGCTCTTTAAGTTTTCGCAGTAAGCAAATGTGTCGTTATCAATACTTGTCACGCTGTCGGGTATGGTTATGCTTGTTAAACTTATGCAATCGTAGAATGCGCGCTCACCAATACTTGTAACACTTTTTCCGTCTATCGTCTTAGGTATCGTCACTTCCGTATCACCGCCCGTGTACTTTGTTATAGTCACAGTGTTGTCGCCGTTCGTTGTCCGCTCAAAATATGTTGCGTCGGCATCGGCAGGCTGCCCCGAATTGTAATGTATAGCTGCATTATTCAGGCAATCGTTAATAATGCCTATTGTAATATTTTTCCACTGTTCTTCTGTTCCGTTGTAGTATACATCGGATAAGCTTGTGCAGCTGTCGAATGCATAATCACCAATACTTGTCACACTGTCGGGTATGGTTATGCTTGTTAAGCTTGTGCAGTCCTCAAATGTAGAGTCTTGAATACTTGTAACACCGTCGAGTATGATTATGCTTTTTAAGCATTCGCAGTTCATGAATGCACGTAAACCAATACTTGTCACACCGTCGGGTATGGTTATGCTTTTTAAGCTGTAGCAGCTGGTGAATGCACTGTCACCAATACTTGTTACACTGTCGGGTATGGTTATGCTTTTTAAGTTATAGCAGCTGTTGAATGCACCATTACCAATACTTGTCACACTGTCGGGTATGGTTATGCTTGTTAAGTTTTCGCAGTAGTAGAATGCACTTTCACCAATACCCGTCACACTCTTTCCGTCTATCGACTTGGGTATCGTCACTTCCGTATCACTGCCCGTGTACTTTGTTATAGTCACCGTGCTGTCATCGTTCACTTCGTACTTGTAGTCACCATACGTCAAAGCATCTCCGCTTGTCTGCGCAGCCGCCGCACTTGTGGTATTTGTTTCAGCCTCCGTCGCCCGGGCAGGCGAAACGACCGTCGAGCATACCAATAGTGTACACAGCAGAACAGCCAATAGTTTTCTTGGTTTCATAGAAAAAGCCCCCCAATTATTGTTTAAACAAATTATATCAAATTATTCATATTATGTAAACTGTTGCTGTAAAAATATTGTAAAAAGTCCGAAAATGAAAAAAGCACGTCATAACAACGTGCCCTTTCATATAAAGTTTTAAAGAAAAGAAAAGAAATGTGTAAATCTCTAATTAAGTTTTGCCTTCCGTTCATCTATTACATTAAGATAATAGCACATTTTTTGAAAACTGTCAATAATGATTATCTAAAAATTATAATTTTTAACCATATAACAATAGTTATTATGTTGCATTGTGATAATTATACAAACCGATTGTATCAAAACAACAAAATAAATTTCTGATTTTAGATAATTTGTCAAAAACACGCGCGATAAGTCCGCATAGGGCATGTCAATAATAATATATATTGATATGTCGATTATAAGCAGGTTATAAAAATTTTCCTTGTAATAAGCGGAATTATGTTGTATAATTAATAACGGCAGCAAATTTTAGATTTTGCAAATAATTCATATAATATAAATAAAATAAAGGACGTGTTGATTTTGGCTAAGAATGTTGTCAGAATACTCAATCATACAATTACGATCTCCTCCGAGGAAAGTCAGGAGTACATGGATAAAGTTGCCTCGAAGATCGAGCGTAAAGTAAAGCGTCTGTCCGACGAGCTTCACACACGCAACATGACGGAAGTTTCCCTCTTTGTTGCGATGGATTACTGCGATCAGCTCACAAAGGCAATGGACGATAACGCAAACCTCAGAGGTCAGATTAAGGACTATCTTCAGGAATCCGCATTCTCACGCAAGCAGTACGAGGATACCAAAAAGGAGAACGAGCAGCTGAAAGCCGAGATAAGCGCACTGCGTGCAAGACTCTCCGAGAGACCTGCCGAAAGACCCGCCGCACCTGCTGCCGAGGAGAAGCCCGAGCCGAAGATGTCTTCCGCACGTATCGAGAGAGTTGCCGCAAGACCCGAGAAGCTCCCGAAGCTTGATAAGAAACCAGCCAAGCCGCCTGTAGAAAACAGAGCGCCCATTCAGGGAACATTCTCAGACGATATTTTCGGTGAGACAGCCGACGCTACGGCAGAGATCATGAGCTTTTTCGAGCAAAAGGCTTTTATGGACGATGACGACGATGAATAATTCTATTGAAATTCTTGCGCCGTGCGGATCGCTTGAATCCGTTGCGGCTGCCGTAAGACAAGGAGCCGATGCCGTGTACATTGGCTCCTTGCGGTTTAGTGCGAGGGCATACGCAAAAAACTTTGACGGCGGCGATCTGAAAAAAGCCATAGACTACTGCCATCTGCACGGCGTGAAGGCGCATGTCACACTCAATACTCTTGTGAGCGATGAGGAGATGCCTATAGCCGTACAAACTGCGAAAGAAGCATATTTCGCAGGCGCAGACGCATTTATTGTTCAGGATTGGGGACTTGCCGAAATAATAAAAGCAGCTATGCCCGATATTGACCTTCATGCGTCTACTCAGATGTCGGTACACACTCCGCACGGCGCAAAGATATTATATGAAAACGGCTTTGACAGAGTGGTACTTTCCCGTGAGATGAGCCGTGATGAGATCGCCGAAGTTGTGAATTCCTGTGAAATAGAGACAGAGGTTTTTGTACACGGTGCATTGTGTATGTGTGTGTCGGGGCAGTGCTATCTATCTGCAATGATCGGCGGCAGAAGCGGCAACAGGGGCAGATGCGCACAGCCATGCAGACTGCCGTTCAGGGTTCGGGGCGGTACGGGATATGATCTCAGCTTAAAGGATAACTGTATCCTGAACGAATTGTCGGAGCTTGCAAAGATCGGCGTGACCTCCGCAAAGATCGAGGGCAGAATGAAGCGCCCTGAATATACCGCTATGGCGACTGCTGTTGCAAGGCATTCGATAGATAACGGAAAAGCCGATAAAGCGGAAACAGACCGTCTGAGAGCTGTGTTTTCACGCAGCGGCTTTACAAGCGGTTATTATTACGGTAAGACGGGCAGAAACATGTTCGGTACACGCTCAAAAGACGATGTGGTGTCTGCAACCGAGAGCGTATTGGCAGACATTCGGGCAGAGTATAAAGATGAAGTTCGGACAAACGCAGTTTCGTTTACTCTTGATGTGCATAAAGACAGTCCCGCTTTACTTACGGCACGCTGTGCAGATATTACGGTGAAGTCCGAGGGAGCGACCCCCGAGCCTGCCGGAAATGTACCGCTGAGCGCCGAGAGAGCGGAAACACAGCTTGCAAAAACAGGCGGTACTTCATTTTATGCCGAAAGTATTGAAGTGAATATTGACGACGGTCTGACGCTGCCTATATCTTCTTTGAATGCTATGCGCAGAGATGCGCTTGCCAAACTTGAAAAAGCAATTACCGCCGTACCGGAAAGACGGTATATCGAACCCGTATATAAAACGTCATCAGCCGTACACCGTGCCGAAACCGGACGGTACAGAGCGCATTTCCGCAGCTGCGATATACCCGACGCTTTCAGAGAGTGCGAGCTGATCTATGTTCCGCTTTTCTCGAAAACGGAAGAGATCGTGAAGCTTTTACGGAGAGGTTTTAACGTCGGCGCCGAGATACCGAGAGTGTTTTTCGGGCTTGAAAATAAGGTTCAAAAAAAGCTTGACGAGCTGAAAAACGCAGGCATGACAGATGTGTACTGCAATAATATCGGTGCGGTATCGCTCGCGAAAGAATCCGGCATGACCATACACGGAGGGTTCGGACTCAATGTGTTCAACAGCTATTCGCTTGATTTTATCGGTAAGACGGGAGTAACGGACACGGAATTGTCGATTGAGCTTACGGCAGGTATGATCGACCGTATTTACGGTAATATCGGAACGGGAATAGTCGGCTATGGTTATCTTCCGCTGATGATAACACGCAACTGCCCGAACAAAAACGGTCACGGCTGCAAAGCGTGTCACGGCAAAAGCACGATAACCGACAGAAAAGGCAATGAGTTTACTCTTATGTGTGGTTCGGGCTGTACCGAGATGTTAAACTGTACGCCTCTTGTTTTATCCGACAAGCAGGAAAGCTTTACGGGCGTTGATTTTATGTCGTTCCATTTTACATTCGAGACAAACGAGCAGTGTACAGAGATATTGAATAACTATATAAACAAAAGCAGACCCCAAGGACAATACACAAGGGGTTTGTATTTCAGAGGAGTTGAATGATCGTAAATGTTTACATTGAAAATAAAGAAGCTGAGTGAAAATGCGATAATTCCGAAGCGCGCTACGGAGGGTTCTGCGGGTATGGATCTCTATGCCTGTATAGATGAGCCTGTAACTATAGAAAGCGGCGATCTGAAGCTTATCCCGACGGGGATCGCAATAGAGCTGCCCGATAATAACACGGCTGCATTTGTGTTCGCGCGCAGCGGTCTGGGAATAAAGCATGGCATAGCGCCGAGCAACGCAGTAGGAGTGATCGACAGCGACTACAGGGGAGAGGTCTGCGTGGGATTGACCAATCACGGGAAAGAGCCTTTTACAATAGAACCCGATATGAGGATCGCTCAGCTTGTGCTGATGCCTGTTATCATACCAAAAATAGAAATTACAGGCGAATTGGGAACAACTGTCCGGGATGCCGGCGGTTTCGGTTCTACGGGAATAAACTAATGGACAGCGCTGTATTTATTCCGGCAGCGGTTTATCTTGCGGTAATTAATCTTACGGCGTTTATCGTGTACGGAACGGACAAAAAACGGGCAAAGAGGAACAAACGCCGTATTCCGGAGAACACCCTGATAATGCTTGCTGCGCTCGGCGGATCATTCGGCGCACTTGCTGCAATGGGAGTTTTCCGGCATAAAACAAAAAAGCCTAAGTTCTACATCGGCGTACCGATGATACTTGTTTTTCAGTTATTGCTTGCTGGCGCAGTTTTATTCCGGTGTAATGTTTTTGTATTGAGTAACTAAATCCGTCAATGAAAAAATGATTTTTTAGCTGTTTTTACTCTTGGAATTGCGTATTATTATTTAATGAAAATGGGTAGAATACATAATATAGAAAATAACCAAAAAAAGAATATAAAAATTTTGTCGGAAAATTTTAAAGAGAACTTGAATTTGTCTTAGGAATGTTGTATAATACATTTGTGAGAAAACGGTCAGGAATTTTAACGTTTATGCTCGCGGTGTCACACCGCGTCAGAATGTTGATCGAGAACAGCTTTTTCAGGTGTGTTCTCGGTTTTTTTATCTGAAAAACTCACCGATGATTGTGCGTATTATACTAAAATATGTATAATTATCAGTTTTCACGATAAGTTATAGGGTTATTTATCTGATATTGTAGTAGACGTTTTGTGCAGTAATCTTAAAAGAGTTTTGTCTTTTTAATACTTTTTCTGCTAATCTTCTATTGACCGCAATCGCCATATTCTATATAATTAATATTATGCTATTTATGCTATTTTGTAATAATGCCTGAATAGCAAATCTTAAAGAAAAGGAAGATGAGAGCATGAGCGAGTATATGGACGAGACATCTTTGACAGATGAAGAAATCGCAGAAGCGATAGCTGCGGCAAAAAAAGCCAAAGCAGCCAAAATGGCAAAGGCTTCGGAACAGGCAAAGCCCGAAGAACCGCCAAAGCAGGATAAGCCGTTGAAGCTTGAAAAGACAGACAGCAGCGGCGAAGAATCCTCGAAAGAGCTTTTTAATGAGATTGACCAGACGGTCGATGAAGAAGAGAATCTTTCGCCGAAAATGCGATCAGCCCGATCCTTCTCAAATGCTTTTGCAGCCGCCAAGAACAAGCGCGACGAGGAACTGAAAAGGAAAAAGGCGGAAAAAGAGGCAAAAGAGGCTGCCGAAGCAGAAGCAGAATCGGAAGCAGAGGGCGAAGACCCCGGGCTTGACGAGGAAGAGAACGTTACAGACGAAGATTTCAAGGATGCATTTGAAGAGGAAAACGAAGAGACCGCTGATAATGCAGACTTTGACGTTGATAACGAAGAATATGAAGAATATGAGGAATCCGATGTTGAAGGCGAGGATTACGAAGGTATATTCGAACCCGACGAGGAGGAGACCGCAGGTTATGCAAACGCCGTACAGCTGGATGAGGGAGAAGACGATTTCGGCGATGAAGACGATGACAGCGATGACGATGACGAAGACGAAGGAGCTTTCTCCACAAAGACAAAGGTCATCATAGGCATTATCATTGTTCTGCTTATCGCTGCTATAGCAGCCGCAGGAGTATACTTCTTCTCACACAGAGATAACGGCAAGAACGAAGATGTTTCTTCCGTTGCGGTAGATGATTCCGTTAAATCTATCAGATTCAAAGAGCCGTCCCTGAGTCTGCGTGTAGGCGAGTCTGCAGCATTGGAGATCATTGTTGAACCCGCAAGCGCAACAGATAAGGTATTTAAGCTCAAATCCAACGATCCCGCTATTGCAAAGGTAGACGAGTCCGGCAAGGTTACGGGCGTTTCTTCCGGTAATACCACAATTACCGCTACACTTAAAAACAACGAGACGATCACAGCTTCTCTTATCGTAAATGTTATAGACGAAAAGCAGAACTCGATCAACGTATACAATAAGTTCGTTAATTCTATTCTCGACGGTTCTACGGATATTGATTCCGAAGAAGATACCGACAGCGAAGAAAACGAAGACGGCGAAGATGAAAATTCCGATTCGGATACCGATTCCGAGACTTCAAAGCCCGCTAAGAAGAGCGAACTCTCCGGAAGCGTTATCAAGGATCTTGACAGCGACGGCGAGCTGGAGCTTGCACTCTACTTTGAGAACAGCGATGAAGATGCAAATAACGTAAGGCTTTTCTATCTTGGTGTTGAAGGCGAAGAAGAGAAAGAGCCGGAGTACGACGAGTGGGGCAACCCGATCGAACCCGAGGAAGAGGACACCGCAACCGAGGAGGACACTTCAACAGATGGTGCTCCCAAGGATAAGGTACTCAAAGAGGCAGACGAGTTCTCCGAGAAGTACGCTATATGCCGCGAGTCTCTCCAGGGCGCAAACTGGAATACTTGTATGGTACAGGTCAAGGAGGACGAGGTAGCTCAGGCTAAGGTTACAATTCTTTCCGATGATTACCCTGCTCCCACTTATGTATACGAGTGCGATGACGAGTCTATCGCTACGGTAGATAATCAGGGCAATATCAAGGGCGTTAAGCCGGGTATTACATTCGTGACCGTAACATCTCCGCTCAACTCCGACGCGATCGCCAAGATCAAAGTTAAAGTTAAGGATGATACGGATCTTCTCGAGGATTACCTTGCTCAGGTTCCCATCGAGAACATGACAAACGACACTAAGATCCCGACTGAAAGACTTACAGGCAAGGCAATTACAGACCTCGACGGCGACGGCGTAAGCGAGCTGCTGCTCAGATTCAACTACGGCAACAATGTCGAGACCATCAATATAGTTAAGATTGAGAACGAACAGTGTGTTGTTTATAAAACATACAACAACATCTCCGATCTCTATGAATACTATGAGGGCGACGGTTCTTACAAGAATCAGGTTCTTATCCACTACACAACCGGTAAGGTTTGCCTGAAGTACGAAGGAACTGTTTCAAAAGAGAACTCCAAGACAAGAACTACACAGCAGTCTATATACAGTGTTGAAGATAACGGTACGCTCAACGAGCTTATCAACTTCTCTACCACGACCGATATTTCTACAAAGACAGTTACTTCCGAGGTAACTTCAAGCGAAGAAGAAACAGTGACAACTTCACGTGTAGTTACGGACAGTGACGAAGATGATACTGATTCCGAGACATATTATGAACCGGATGAGGATACGGAATCCGAGGAGAACGAAGATGAAGGCTATGAGCTCAGCTACGCTGCACTCAACACCGATGAGATCTTCTCCGGCAGAGGCATAACCTTTGCAAATAAACCTGCAGCTAAGAAGATGCCTGCAATAACCGGCGCTCCCGAAGATGAAGATGACTATGACGACGATTACTATAACGATGATGACGAGACGTCACAAGACGAGGATAACGACGACGGAGACGATGACGGCAACGATGACGATTCTACACCGTCAACAGTTACCACCGAAGTAATCGAAGAAACAACGAAGTATTTTGTAAACGGTACTCCTGTTGAAAAGAGTGTATATGAGGAATATCTCTCAACATACTCATCTCGTTACAGCGTATGGAGCGGTTGGGAAAGCGTAAACTAATCCCCGAATCAAAACAACCTTTTTCCCCGGCAGAATATTCTGTCGGGGATTTTAACCTAACGGGCAATTCATCCCGCCTCTATAGGCGGCGGGATGAATTGCCCTTCGGCCGTAGGCTGAATTATCATTGACTATGATTCCATTATATGCTATGCTTTAGAACAAAGAGGTGAGCAAAGATGAACAAAGCCTACAAATTCAGAATATATCC
>CADBRK010000094.1 GCA_902797065.1 uncultured Ruminococcus sp. | reverse complement strand
CTTCAATCAGCCTGTACAGACAGCAGTACCCAACACGGGCAACTTCGGGCAGACTATCATGCCGAACAGTCAGAACTTCAATCAGCCTGTTCAGACAGCAGTTCCCAACACGGGCAACTTCGGGCAGACTATAATGCCGAATAGTCAGAACTTTGATCAGACCATAATGCCTGCAGGATTTAACAATAACCAAAAAAGATAAAGGAGAATCAATATGCAGAAATCAGCCGTAATCCCAAAATTAGCAGTCAGCGCAGTGCTGCTCATTGTTACGCTTATCATTATGATACCCACACTCCCCGTAATGCTCAACAAGCTCAGCGGTACGATCGACTTTACAGATGTGCAGGAAACTCAGCTTACAGCAAACCGCTGTATTGAAGGCACGGTCAAGAAGATCTACGGAAGTGCAGAGTCATTCGGAAGCGAAGATTCTCTCTCGAGAACCGAGTATTACTATCTTGCAGCACTAAAGGGCGGCGAGCTGAACAAAGACGGCGAAACCGTTATGATATTCTTCAAGGCAAGTTCCTCGTCCGCTGCAAACGAATCACTCAAGACATTGTCCGATGATGGCGCACTGTTTTCGGGTATTGTAACAAAAGCACCCTCAAACGCAGAAGAGATGTTTAACGAAATTTGTACGAACAAGAAGCTCTCGAAAGCCGATCTTACTCTTTCGGAGTACATGATCGACCTTACCGTCTCCCCTACATCTACAATGGTAAGATTTCTTATCGCCGTAGCCTTTGCAATAGCGTTCGGCGTATCCCTGAGCATTGCTTTGTCGGCAATTAAGAGAAATAACGAGATGGACTACATCTATAACGAAAGAGCCGTTCTTCGCGCAAAGCAGAGCGTGAGAGAAGCCGAACAGCCCGACAGTGACGACGGTATGTTTACATCAAGCTCAAGAGATTTTGCGAATAATTCTCAGGGAAGACCCAATAATACTGATACTACACAGTATACAGGTATAACGCATGAAAACGACGGAGACTTTGACGACGGAGGATTTTTCGGACAGTAACAAAGTGTCTGTAAACTTTCCTTAAATATTTGTAAACCTTTTGAAATAACTGTTGACAAACGGTTGAAAATCAGATATTATTGTATTATAGGAAATTCCCTAATTCTCGGAGGTGTTATTATGAGTAAAAAAGCATTGGGAATCTTGATCGCAATCGTAACATTCGCCGCAGCTGTTTCGGCTGCAATAACAACAGTCTTCATCGTCAACGAGAAGAAGAAGAAAGACGAAGAGGAACTTGAGCGTTACCTCGATTGTTCAATTCAGTAAGACGTACGACAGCTTATTGTTAATCAATAAGCTGTTTGTTATATCGGGAGGGTATCTATGGATAATCTGATTGAAAAAATATACGAAATCGACCACAGTATTCTGTTGTTCATACAAGAGAATCTCCGCTGCCCTGCCATTACACCGATTATGGACATATCTTCAAAACTTGTGAACTTAGGCGCATTATGGGTAATTATTGGTATAACGCTTCTTATTTTTAAAAAAACCCGGCTTCTCGGAATGATGACCCTGTCATCTCTGCTGCTTTGTCTGCTGATCAATAACGTAGTGATCAAAAACGCCGTAGCACGTGCAAGACCGTTTGATACATACAACGATCTCAGCCCTCTGATTAAAAAGCCGTGGGATTCTTCCTTTGCGTCGGGGCACACAACAGCGTCCTTTGCGGCAGCGGGCATATTTGTACGGTTTACGCCACGCCCGATCGCAGTATTGTCGGTAGTATACGCATTCATGGTTGCATTCTCGCGGCTGTATCTCGGCGTACACTACCCCACCGACGTACTCTGCGGAATGATTATCGGGGTAACCGGCAGCATGATAATCTATTATCTTTACTCAAAGAAGTTTGATCTTAAGGAATACAGCAAACAATTCAGAAAAGCGCAATAATAGATCCCCCGTTCGGGGGACTTTTTCTTGTATAGTAACAAATCTACTTCCTTAAAATCAGCACGCCGGACATTCGATAGAACACAGGGCACAACAGATATATCATTCGCTAAATATGATCTTTACTAAAAATTCTTTTTATACGTTGACAATTATACACATAATTGTGTATAATTAATTTGGGCAATTTTACGAAAGGCGATGATGCAAATATGCTTTACGTTATTGAAGAGACTTTAAAATCTCAGGAAGATGATACTATTCTGAATAAAAAGAAACCGTATGTTACCGTGATCTCACGCGAACAGTGGAAAAGCAGGCGCGATCAGTTCGATATGGGCATAGAGATCGACCCCGGCGAGTTATCCGATATTATCACGACCAAAGCCGAAGCAAACTACGATTCCCTTACGGGGACTTTCTCGATCCCAAACAGACAGGACTTCACTCAGAAAGATACGACTTTTGCTTTTGCTCTCGACGAAAAGGGTATCGTATTCATCGACGACAGCGGTACGGCGCTGCGCATTGTAACACAAATACAAAACACAAAGAAATGGCGTGTACCGTGTTTGGAGAGGTTTATCTATGATTTTATAGATCAGCTCATAAACGGCGATCAGCAGCTTATGTCACGCTACGAATGGGAGCTGTACGCTCTGGAAAAGGCGATCACACACGAACAGGACATCATATCTATCGACAGGGTAAACGACATACGAGGCGACGTCCGCGATCTGCACAACCATTACGAACAGCTTCTTGATATGGCAGAGGTATTCGCAGAGAACGAAAACAGCTTCTTTTCGAAAGACAATCTTCGCTATTTCAGACTGCTTACCGATCGTATCGAACGTCTGCTCGATACTTCGTCGGCGATCAGTGAGTATACTATGCAGATCCGAGACCTTTACAAAATGCACCTTGACATCAAGCAGAACAACATCATGACTATACTCACAGCAGTAACCACGATATTCATGCCGCTGACGCTCATAGTAGGCTGGTACGGGATGAACTTCCATTATATGCCCGAGCTTAATTACAAATGGAGCTACCCGATACTAATTATCATAAGTATTCTGTTAGTCATCGGAAATATCATAGTATTCAAAAAGAAGAAATGGATGTAGAAAGGAACACATATGAAAATCACAAAGAGTTCTTCAATAGGATTTATCGCTTCCGGAGTTATTCTGATAGCATTGTTTTGTTTTATCCTGATTTTTAACATCGGAAACTACGTCGAAGTTAAAAGCTTTACAGATTCCGCAGAAGAAGTCACAGCCATATGCAAAGAATGCTTCACTCATACCGAGGGTGATACTAAGGAGTATTATGTTACTGCCAAGTATTACACCGATTCCGGAGAATACACCATTGAGGATCTTGTTGTTGACAGGAAATACTCGGCATACGAGCAGTTTACTCTCTATGTATCCGCAGATAATCCCAAAGACGCCCGACTCACTCTGCCGGAAAGCAAGTTCAACACTGTTTCGATCATTGTGCTGGTACCGTTTACGATACTCGGTATTATGCTGATATTGGTCGGCATAAAGACTCTGAGAGAACCGGAGACTTCACCGTCCTCAAATACTTCGGCGGATACAAAAACCACTGCCGCTGCAAAGACTCCTAAAAAAACAAAGACATCTTCCGGCACTAATACGGCAAAAAGAAATAACACCGCAGCAAATACCAAAAATTCAAATAAATCCAAGAAAAAACATACTAAATCCCGTCGTAAGGAAAAGTAATGAACTTTATCTGCTATTTGCCGATTGTCATTATTGATTCGGTAAATAGCTATGTCATAATAATTATGATTCCAAATACAAAAGACTTTTTTGAAAAAACTCGTAAACCAAAACCTCTCTCGAAATAATCACGAGAGAGGTTTTTCATTTGATTATTTGCGTTCCCACTTATTGCAAAGTTCATTGATCTGATCGGCAAATTTTGCAAGGTCTTTATTGGCAAGGCCTTTGTTCTGTTCGATGACCTCCATAAGTCTTTTGCCTGCCTGTATCAGTCTGTCATAAACAGCTTTCGCCTTCTTGTTTACCTTTGTTTTAAGCTTAACACTGTTGCCGTGAGAAATGCACCTGTATTCGCTGAGATCATAAACTGCGCCTATGTACGGAGCCGTAGCAGGTATCGAGAGACGGCGTACAATCGTCTGCGCAAAATCATCACACACCGTGTCTCCGCCGTGGTTTACAAAAACCATCTCGGGTCTGTTTTTGATATTACCGAGCCAGCCGAGCAGCATATCCATATCCGCATGACCGCTGATACCGTCCATAGCAGCAATACGCGCGTTGATGGAGATCTCTTCGCCGAATATCCGTACTCGCTTTGCGCCGTCAATGATCGTTCTTCCGAGTGTTCCCTCTGCCTGGTAGCCGACAAAGAGTATCGTAGATTCACTTCTCCAGAGATTATGCTTCAGATGATGCCTGATTCGTCCGGCTTCGCACATTCCGCTTGCAGAAAGTATGACCTTCGGCGTGGGGTCGTTATTGATAGCGATCGAATCGTCGCTTGTGATTGCAAGATTCAGATTGGGGAATTTTATGGGATCAATGCCCGATTTCAGCAGCGCAAGAGTTTCGCTGTCACAGTAATCGTACATATCCTCACTGTATATCTCGGTGGCCTCCACCGCAAGCTGACTGTCGATCCATACGGGGAAGTTGCCGAATTTTTTCAGGTAACCGCTCTCTTTTATCTCTCGTATAAGATACAGCATCTCCTGTGTTCTGCCGACGGCAAATGACGGAATGATCAGGTTTCCGCCCTTTTCAAACGTTTCGTAGATTATCGTCGCAAGCTGAGTTGCATAATCCGCTCTTGCACCGTGCAGCCTGTTGCCGTAGGTTGATTCTATGATAACATAATCGGCATATTCGGGCTTTGTCGGGTCTTTGATAAGCGGCCTGTCGATATTTCCGACATCTCCCGAAAACAGTATGACTTTCTTTACGCCATTTTCTGTAATTGTGATCTCGATCGAGGCTGAACCGAGCAGATGACCTGCGTCGATAAATCTCACCGAAATATCATCAGATATTCTGATGTTTTTTTCGTATCTGCACGGGTGAAACAGCTTCATACAGTTCTCGGCGTCCGACGTCGTATATATAGGCGTATATGCAATACCTCCCGAACGCTTTGATTTCCTGTTTTTCCACTCCGCCTCCATCTCCTGAATATGTGCGGAATCCTCAAGCATGATACGGCACAGCCTTGCTGTAGCAAAGGTGGTATATATACTGCCTTTGAAGCCCTGCTTTGACAGCAAAGGCAGCTTACCCGAGTGATCTATATGGGCATGAGTTAAAAGCACAAAATCAACATCTGTCGGTAAAACGGGAATCTCGCAATTCTCATAAATATCGGGTCCCTGCTCCATGCCGCAGTCAACCAGGAACCTCACACTGCCTGTTTCGATCATAGTGCATGAACCTGTCACCTCGTGAGCAGCTCCGAGAAAAGTGATCTTCATATTATTCTCAGCCCTTTCTGAATTGTTTCAAAATGCCTATTGCATATCTCTGAATCTTGAGTGCATCCGAGGCTGTTACCTTACCGTTACCGTCAACATCCAAAGCTGCCTTCTGCTCCTCGCTGATATTTTTCCATAAGCCTACAGAGTAACGCAGCACATTAAGCGAGTCTTTTGTAGTAACTCTGCCGTCGCCGTTTGCGTCGCCCAGAATGTACACTCTTTCTATTATTGTAACCGAGAACGACGCACTGAGCGCAGCATAAATAACGGTCACTTCAACAGTACCTGTCTTGCTGCTGTCGAATCCGGTTATTTCGACCTGATGCGTCACGTCGCGTTTTGTATTATCAGTGTAAACTGCAGCTACCGACATGCCTGTTTTATCAAGGCTGTCATCGGTATAATACTCGGTCTTTGTCGGAGGAGTGATCTCCAGCGAAACGGGGACTGAAGCTATTACTTCTACGGTGAAAGTTGACTCGAATCCTTCAAAGCTTACAGTAATGGTTTTTACGCCTTCCGAAGAGCTGTCAAATCCCGTCACAGATGCCCGATCTGTAACATCTGTCTCTGAACCGTCCGTGTAATGAGCCGTTACGGAAAGCGCTGTAAGGTCTAACGCCTCTCCGATATTATAAATGCTTTTTGTTGGCGGAGTTACTATGATAGATTCGACTTTCTTGTCGGTATTACCTGTTACGGTGATCTCAAAAGTTGCCACAGCACCATTATATGCGGCCTCTGCTGTCTTCTTTCCCGGTGTACTCATATCGGGCTGCGATACGGTGATCTCTGCGGAAACGTCTTTGCTTGTACCGTCGCTCATCAATGCGGTCACCTGTATTCCGTTATACGTGAATACTTCGCCGATAACAAAATCCACTTTATCCGGCAGCTTTGTAACTGTAAGAGATACCACTTGTACATCTGATATAATATCCAATACTTCTATCTCAAGCACCGCACTTACATCAGCAAATGTTATGATTATCTGTTTTGTACCCGGTGTACTCATATCAATTTGCGAATATTGTACACTTAATGTTACGTCCCTTGAAGTGCCGTCACTGAACGATGCTTCTACCGCAATTCCGGTCGAATCGAAAACATCTCCTATCTTATAACTAAGCTTAACGGGATTTCGTGTGATTGTCAAAGAAGCAGCCTGCGCTTCGGTCACGGTTATTGTGACAGCCGTTTTGAGTACGCCAAAGCTTATTACAACGTCTTTTTCTCCTGCGGAAGTCATATCCGGCTGTGTAACAACAACTTCGTCGGTAACGTCTTTTGTTTCTCCGTTCTCAAATACAGCAGTTACCGTCATTCCGTTGGGATCGAATACTTCACCCGTGAAATAGCTGAGTTTCTCGGGCTGCTTCGTGATTTTCAGTTCCGTGATATTTGCTGCCAGTACATTTATGACAAACTCTGTCGCCGCACCGTCGTATGTTACGGTTACTGTCTTTATACCCTCCGAAGACATATCGGGTGCCGAGAAAGATACCATTCCCGTAACATCAAGCGATGTACCGTTATCAAGTTCGGCAGTAACCACGATACCGTCCGTCACAAGTGTTTCTCCGATAAAGTAATCCAGTTTACCGGGCAGCTTTGTTATACTAACCGAGGACGCGTGTATTTCCGAAACCGTTATATTAAAGCTTGCTTCTTTCCCGCCGAATGAAACGGTCACGGCCTTCTCCCCCGGTGTGGTCAGATCGGGCGGTGTAACGGTAATGCTGTCGGTTATATCTCGCGTCGTGGAATTACTGAATGCGGCTGTTACGCTCATGCCTGTCGGGTCGAACTGATCTCCGACAAAATAAGCGGTCTTTACGGGCAGAGAATTAATGGTGAGTGAAGCTGTTTCCACTGACTCGACAACTATATTAAACGAAACCGACTGTTTATCAAACGAAGCAGTAACGGTCTTTGTTCCCGGAGTGTTCATATCAACAGCCGAGAATACCAGGCTGTTGCTGACATCTGCGGATTCTCCGTTATTAAACTTAGCTATAACCTGAATCCCGTCTGTATTGAGGACCTCTCCGACATAATAATTCAGTTTATCGGGTGTCTTTATCAGATCAAGCGATACTGCTTCTGCTTCAACAACCGTAATATTGAACGACGCACTGCAGCCCTCAAATGTTACGGTGACAATCTTTGTTCCGGCGGTGGTCATATCAGGATCGCTGAGCGAAGCTTGTTCGGTAACATCCTTTGTCAGTCCGTTGTTGTATGCTGCCGTAACGAGCATACCTGCCGGATCGAATACTTCACCGATGAAATAAGAAGTTTTTGCAGGCGCAGTTACCGTGATAGACGCTGCAGATGCTTGATTAACGGTAATATTAAAAGAAGCGCTCTTTCCTTCGTATGTTACTATTACCTGCTTTACACCGGCCGTACTCATATCGGGCTGAGATACCGTCACGCTTGAAGTCACGTCTTTATTTGTACCGTTGCTGTACATGGCTGCTGCGTAAATACCTGCAGAACTGAACACCTCGTCCGTAAAATACAAGACCTTGGTTGGATTTCTTATTATGCTTATCCCTGTCAACTCCGGTTCCAGAACCGTTATAGTAAATTCCGCGGTCTTTCCTCCGTAAGAAACGGTAACAGTTTTTGTTCCCGGGGTAGTCATATCGGGTCGTGATACAGCCACGCTTGCCGTTATGTCTGTTGTGTAGTTGTTGTTGTAAACTGCCGTCACCTGCATACCGGTCGTGTCGAACTTCTCACCTGCCACATATGTAATCTTGTTCGGATTTTTCGTTACGGATATGCTCACTAACGTGGGTGTGTTTACTTTAATATTAAACGAAGCGGTCATTCCGCTGTATGTTACTGTTACGACCTTTATTCCTGCTGTGCTCATATCAAGCTCAGATATCGTCACGCTTTCTGTTACATCTTGTGTTGTTTTGTTGTTATATGACGCGATTACCGTCATACCCGTCGTGTCGAACGTATCTCCTACCTCGTATGTAAGCTTACTCGGAAATGCAGTTATCGTTATACTTGTCAAAGTTGCCTCTGAAACCGTTATGTTAAAGGTCGCCGTCTTTCCGCTGTACGTTACGGTTACGGTCTTTGTTCCCGATGTACTCATGTCGGGCTGAGATACGGTAACACTTGCTGTAACGTCTTTGGTCGTACCGTTGCTGTATGCTGCTGTGACCTTCATGCCGGATGTACTGAACGTCTCGCCTACTACGTATGAAAGCTTACTCGGATTTGTCGTTACCGTTATGCCTGTCAAATTTGCCTCGGAAACCGTAATGTTAAATGTCGCGGTCTTGCCGCTGTACGTTACGGTTACGGTCTTTGTTCCCGATGTACTCATGTCGG
>CADBRK010000093.1 GCA_902797065.1 uncultured Ruminococcus sp. | reverse complement strand
TAATCAAGCAGCAAAAGAGTTATATGGTGATTACCCTGTTGAAACATCAAAACTTGCAATTTCTGAAACAACAAAAAATGAATTAGAGAATTTAATATACTGGCATGATGAAGCTTTAAACTGGAGTGATCCTGGCGGCGATTTACTATGGAATGATAAACAGATAAATGATTTTTGGAATACTGCAAAAAAATGGTACTGCCAATTATGTAGAGAGTTAGGGTCTGACTTTGAGGTAGAACTTGTTGAACGAATGTAATTACCGGCTCATTTTGCCCGAAAAATCCTTAGTAGTAAAACCCCTCCGTTTTTACTACGATTTTACTACTAACGACTTCCCCGATTTGCCCCGTTTTGCAGCAGATCGTAATTTTCGCCCCACTCTGTCAAAGCAGCCATAACCACCACGACACCCTCGCAAAATGCGGCTTTTAATGCCCTTTTACAGCAATTCGAGAAAGGAATTTTTTATGATAAAAGTAATGTTCATCTGCCACGGCAATATATGCAGAAGCCCGATGAGCGAATATATTTTTAAAGATATGGTTCGCAAACTCGGAGCGTCCGATGACTTTGAGATAGCTTCCGCAGCGACAAGCCGTGAAGAGATAGGCTGCGATATTTATCCTCCCGCAAAAAAGCTTCTGAAAAGCAAGGGTATACCGTTCGGTACACATCATGCAAGGCAGATCACGGCGGAGGATTACGACAGATACGATCATCTGATAATAATGGAAAGGTATAATTACGCAAATCTCCGAAAGATCATTCGTGACGATCCCGATGACAAGATTTCGCTTTTGCTTTACTTTGCAGGGGAACAGGGAGATATTGCCGACCCGTGGTACTCTGGTGATTTTGAACAGGCTTATAAAGATATAGTGAGGGGCTGTAAAGGTCTGCTTCAATATCTCGGATATGATACCCGGAAATGAACAAGTGCTGAATAAGGAGAAGAAGTGTATGGACAGTATTTGGAATATAATGTATAATAATGTCAAAGAATACAAGAAAACAAGGCTATAGGCGTGGATGTGCTATAATAAAAAGAAAGCAGAGATACTATACTCATGAGAGGAGATTTTAATATGACTTTGCAGGATATTAAAGCGGCTGTTTTTGAAGTAGTAAAACAATACCCTATCAGCCGTGTAACGTTGTTTGGCTCTCAAGCTAACGGAACCGCTTCGGAAAACAGTGATGTTGATCTGATTATAGAATTTTACAAGCCTGTTACACTTATTACTCTGTCAAAAATCACCGAGAGTCTTGAAAATCTATTGCATACAAGCGTTGATGTGATTCACGGGCCTATCAGAAGCACGGATATGTTTATAATTGATAAGGAGATAGAAATCTATGCAGCGTAGAGATAAGATTCTTCTTGAAAAAATAATTTCGGAAATAGATATAGCCTTTGAAATGCTTGAAAACGCAGATCTGACAATTTTCCTCGGTGATGAAAAATTGAAAAGAGCAGTTGGAATGACAGTTATAAACATAGGAGAACTTGTAAAGAATATTTCCGATGAATTGCGTTCGGAGCATTCCGAAGTACCGTGGAAGGCTGTCGCAGGAATGAGAGATATTGCTGCCCATAAATATCAGACTTTGAGAATGGAAGATGTATATAATACGGTTTTAATAGATTTTCCTGATTTAAAAAATACGCTCCTGAAGATACTGGAAGAGTATATTAATAATGATCAAATATAACAGAAGGTAAGAGTGTCTGTATGAAAATTGAACATATAGCTATGTATGTAAACGATCCGGAAGCCGCAAAGGAATTTTTCATAACTTATCTGGGAGGACGATCCAATAAGATGTATCACAATAAAGAAACAGGTTTTCGCTCTTATTTTATTTCCTTTGATGATGGAGCAAGATTGGAGATTATGAATAAACCCGGGCTGTCGGACACGGAAAAGGACGTAAATCGAACGGGCTTTATTCATATCGCTTTCAGCGTGGGAAGCAAGGCGAATGTAGACAAGTTAACTGCCGATCTGAAAAATAACGGATATGAAGTTCTGAGCGGCCCTCGTATGACAGGAGACGGTTACTATGAGAGCAGTATTATTGCTATTGAAGGTAATCTGATCGAGATCACGATTTAAAAAGCAATTAAGCCCTGAGGGTGTATATATTATAAATAACAGAAAGAAGGTATATTTATGCAGTCACAGAATCAAGGGTGCGGAAAAGTTGTTTTTGTATTGATAGGAGTTGTTCTTTTGTGTGTCGGAATTTATTTAGAAAGCATAATGCTGATTGCAATCGCAGTAATATGTATTTTGCTCGGATTGGCAGGCAAAAAGCAACAAGCTGCAACAAGTTCGGAGATAAGAAGCGGTACAACGCAGAATATGCCTGTGAATACAACCACGATGAATACGCCTGTAATTAGATCGGGTAATCTGAATGCGTACACGTATCATAAAACAGCGGAAAGAACAGACCGGTGTCCTATCTGTATGGAGTATTCGGGCAACGGTTACTGCTCAAAGTGCGGATTTAAATTCAACAAGTGATTTTTTTTGAGATAGGAAAGGAAAAGAAAAGATATGTTTGTAGATATTGCTAAAATAAAGATCAAAGCAGGCGACGGCGGTGACGGCGCAGTTGCTTTTCATCGTGAAAAATATGTGGCTTCGGGCGGTCCCGACGGCGGCGACGGCGGAAAAGGCGGAAACATAGTGTTCGTTGCGGACGATAATCTTAGTACGCTCGCAGATTTTCGTTATAAGAGAAAGTATGCCGCACCAAAAGGAGAAAACGGAAGGGGCGGCAGGTGCAACGGAAAGAAAGCCGACGATTTAGTTATTAAAGTACCGAGAGGCACAGTCATCAAGGATGCCGAAACAGGCAGGCTTCTTGCCGATATTTCCTCCGATGAACCGACGGTTGTCGCAAAAGGCGGCAAGGGCGGCTGGGGCAATATGCATTTTGCTACCCCGACAAGACAGACTCCGCGATTTGCAAAGCCCGGGATGCCCGGAGAAGAGTTTGACGTACAGCTTGAGTTAAAGCTTCTTGCAGATGTGGGTCTTGTAGGATTCCCGAATGTCGGTAAAAGTACGCTTGTGTCTGTTGTAAGCGAGGCGAAGCCTGTTATAGCGAATTATCACTTTACGACGATCACGCCCGTTCTCGGTGTGGTACGCTTTGCAGAGGGTGAGTCATGCGTAATGGCAGACATTCCCGGATTGATCGAAGGCGCATGGGAAGGCATCGGTCTTGGACATCAGTTCTTGCGCCATGTAGAGAGATGCAGAATGCTTGTGCATATTGTGGATATAGCCGGCAGCGAGGGCAGAGACCCGAAAGAGGATTTCAACACTATCAACGAAGAGCTGAGGAAATTCAACCCCGAGCTTGCGGAACGTCCGATGATCGTCGCAGGCAACAAGTGTGACCTTGCAACAGATGAACAGATAGATGATTTCAGAAAATTTGTCGAGGATCAGGGATATAAATTCTTCCCGATCATGGCGGCTATACGCTATGATGTCGATCCGCTGCTTCAGTGCATTCGCGAGGAGCTTTCGAAACTTCCTCCAATTGTGAGGTACGAAGCTGAGCCGATGCCTGTTGCAGAGGTGGATAAGAGTAAGAAAAACGAGGTTACTATAACTAACCATGACGGCGTTTATTTTGTTGAGGGCGAATGGCTTATCAGAATTATGAATTCCGTTAATTTCGATGATTACGAATCTTTGCAGTATTTTCAGAGAGTTCTTATCAATTCGGGCGTTATAGACGCTCTCTACGATGCCGGCATTGAAGAAGGAGATACTGTCTCTATCTATGACTTTGAATTCGAGTTTGTCGATTAACGGAGGGAATATGCGATTACTTGACAGAAAAGCAGATCTGAAAGAAATAAGTCCGCTGACGCTTGCTTTTATCGGTGACGGAGTATATGACCTCCTGGTAAGAGAGAAGCTTGTGTGCGAGGCTAACCGACCTGTCGGTATGCTTAATGCCGAAAAAATCAAAATTGTGAATTGCACGGCGCAGGCTGATGCGGCGCATTATCTGTCAGAGTTTTTGACGGAAGAGGAACTTTCCGTATATAAAAGAGGGAAGAATGCCAATGCATCAACGGTTCCCAAAAATGCAAAGAAAATCGACTACCACTGCGCAACGGGGCTTGAAGCATTGTTCGGCTATCTGTATCTTAAAGGAGACACCGACAGAATACGCACGCTTTTTGAGTTGACGGAAAAGAATATAACGGATAAGGAGGCAGAAGAGTGTTAGAAAAAAATGAGTTCAGGCATAGACTGGAACAAAAGGTTCTTCCGAATACTTTCTATAAGGATAAGGACAAGTTCCTCGATTCGGTTCTTGATAAGGGCGGTAAATTTTTCAGCGATTTGTTTGTACTCTTTGCGCCGCCGGAAAGCGCGTTGTATAACGAAAAAGCTTTTACGGTTACAGCAAAGAAGCTCGATTACCGGGATGACGACGAAGTAAAAAAAGAGCTGTACATAGTTATTGTTGATATGCCTAAGCCCGAGGAGACACATTTGTGCAGGAGAATATACTTTTGCTACGAAGAAGAATCAGGTACAGCCCGTTATTTTACATCGGAATTATCACATACGGGAGATTACTTCATGAGTTCGGTGATAAGCGGCGAAGAAAAAGGCGATTACGGGATAGCGCCCGAAAATACGGAACTTGAATTTCGTAGAATAGGAAATATTTTTCTGAAACAAATTATAGGTGAAACATAATAATCGAAAAAACAGTGAAAACTATGTGTTCTTGTTGACGAGGATATTTCACAAAACTGTCGTTTATTTTGTTTATAATGGCATAAAAATCGGCATGAACTTTAGATTTCATAGGTTTTTACCTTAATAAATTGGTATAAATGCACAAAAGAAAGATTAAAATTTTTTTAAGAACTTTTTTTAAAAAGTATTGGCATTTTGAATGTTGTGTTATATAATTAGATTGTAGATTGCTACCATTGTACGGTAGTGCGTTTTTTGACCGTATAAATGGCAGAAAACGGGGATTATTTATATTATTTATTTTTTAGAAAGGGTGATAGCAAATGAAAGCTTACCACAGTTACGTTCAGGGAAAGAACTCTAAGCGCGGTATTGCTCTCTCGACAGCTATGGCAATATGTATAATACTTGCCCTGCTGACAGCTATTCTGGTTTCGATGGCAACTCTGAATATCACAACCACTCAGGCGTCCATCAGCCAGAGAGAGTCGTATATTCAGGCTAAGAGCGCAATCGCTTTCGCTGAATCGTATTATGTAAAGAATCCGGGAGAGCTCCCGGGCAATTCCGGCGGAGATACCGGAGGAGAGGCACTCTTCGTTTTTAAAGATGAAGTTATTGCACACGGTGCCGATGTGTATATTACAGGCACATCTTCAAATCCGGATCTTATTAATTCTTCAACAGTTGAGAATTTAAAGAAGAATGCACCGGATACTTATGTTGTGGTAAAAAACACAGGCGCAATAGTAGACTTTACCGCAAACTGCAAGTATAGCGAAAATGCTTCATACGAACTCTCAAAGGAGTTTGAGTATGATTCTTCGCATCAGGCAAAAGCAAATACATTTACAGGTAACATTCTTTATTCCGCAAAGGGAGATTCACGTTATCTGAGAATTCATGTAAGAACATCTGCGGCATTCGGCAACGAGCCGTATATCTATACATGGGCTAATGAAATCAACCCTGATATTCCCTCCAATCCCGCCGATACATCAAAGTCTTATCCGTTTGGCGGTTCGGCATCCGTAAACAAGCTCTCCGCCGACCCTAATTACGGCAGTGAGAAGTTTACCGGTGAATGGGCAGGAGACGACGGTCCTACCGGTACAATGGAGTATGAGGGCAACGGCTGGTTCGTAACTGAGATCCAGTTTACCACGGGCAAAAAATACAGTTACATAAACGCTATCATTTCTCGTAAAGGCGCTCACCGTACATCCAACGGCAACAACGGACTCGACGGTGCTACATCTCAGTCATGGGAGATATTCGATATTCCGGTACCGAGCGATGACGGAACGGGTAACGGTACAGACGTATATATTACACTCAATCAGCCGATGCTTCGTGACGCACGTATTCAACAGGATGCGGGTGTCGGATTCTACAAGTGGAGCGACGGTCACAGTACATATAATTCGGCTGCTCAGATGGATGGTTCCGGTACGGACGAAATGACGTTCCTCTTTGGCAGAGCAGGAAACAATATAGATAATTTTGCACAGTTCTGCTCGGAGTGGTATACGATCTATACAAAGCAGGTTTCGGCAATTGCACATTATAAGTACGCAGGCGTAACCGACAACTCAAAGTGTCCTTCGGGATTTGATTACGAAGGCTACGGCTGGAGCAGAAAGGTTTCGCGTAATTTCTCCGAAACTATTCCGACAGAAGCCGGAAATACTTATTACTTCGGCAGCGGCTACGGCAAGACTCTCAGTTATACATCAAACGGCGACGATATGGTAACGGAGCTGTTTATTGTTGAAGGCCAGGATTCGAGCGGAAATCCAATAAGCGAAGAATTCGGAGACGAGAATTCCGCAAACGAATGGCTTGTAAACAACTGCGGTGATGCTTCTGCACCCGATTATATCACGATCAATGTAAAAGCAAACGAGATGCCGGTTAATGCGGCAATCAGTACAAAGATCGACTACAGTGCATCGATTATCGAAGGCGGCAGCGATCCCACACCGGGTGAACCGAGCGGCGGCGAAGATCCTGAACCCGAGCCGACAGCAAACTATAACGAGGAACTTCAGTTTGAAAATCTCACCAAGGTTCCCGTCGGAAAGAGCGGCGCTACAAAGGATATTGCAAACTGGGGCATAGCAGGACAGTTCCCCGGAAATAACTGGGCAAGAGGCGACGTAGAAGGCGATCCCCCGAAGCGTTATGAGCTTTTGGATAAAACAACAAGCAACGGTTATATTCATGAATACACATATACTGATCTTCCCGCAGGTACATACGAGTATAAATTGGTATCGATGTATGCCGACAGCGGCCAGTTCAAGGGCGGCGAAATATGGATCGGAGATCCTACCGCAGGCGGAGACGGAAATGCTTCTGTTACGGTACCGGAAGGATATTCGCTTACAATAAGATTCGACCGTGAAAGCGGTGTTATCCTTGATCCTGTTCTTACGGATCCGAGCGGTCAGACTATTACCGAACCTTCCGGCAATAATTACAAGCTCTTCTGTGACGAGAATAACTGGGGACGTGATCCCGATGCAAACAGCGGTCCTCATTATTACGCAAAAGCTTATTCCATGAACCTTTCTGATGATAATGACACGTACTATTACGATATATTGACAAAGGGCGGAAACAATAAAAAAGAAAATCTGAAGGTCCTCAAAGAGATCACATCGGCTGAAGGTCCGGACGATGTACATGGTTGGAGTTCGCCGAACGGATGGCCGGACGAAAATTATGTGATCGATATTGGCGGCACAGAAATGGATACTTACAATGTAAGAGTATATTTCAGAGAGTCAACGAAAGAAATTTGGAATGATGAGCCTGTTCCGATAAGCAATGTTTCTTCCGACAGATTCTATGTTATAGGCGACATGAATGAATGGGGTGCAAAATACGGCACCGAACATACTTATGAAGCTGCAACATACGGCGAAAAATACTATATGGGAGACCCGGTAAAAATCGAGGGAAGCTTTGCTGAGTATGTTCTTGATATCGGAAAGTTTATTCCCGGCACATATAAAGTGAAAGTAATTGCAACAGACGGCAGCCAGACCGGAGCGATCGATTACAATCGTTCCTGGGGTGCACCGGTATCAGGTGTTTCTGCAGGATCGGATAAGAACCCTGTGGAAATTAGCGTAACCGACATATGCTTTGTATCTGTAGTATTTGATTACAATCTGGTTGATCCTACAAAGTCGGAGATACATTATACACAAACACCGGTTTCCGATGACTCTTCAATTACTAATGTACAGATAGGATTCCTTAATGCACAGCTCGAGAATGTGAACGAGCCTCATGACAAGACCGACTTCACAACACCGTGGACTCAGGCTTTTGTAACATATGCAACTCCGAGAGGCTATCAGAAAGACATAGAGGTCGATTTCACTTCTGCAACCGACGGTGTTATCTGGGCTAGCATACCGAGTGACGCTTATGATGTATATTTCAGCAATATGGAATATGACCATAAAGGCGAGTCCGGATATGAGTATACCGAAAAGATCCCCGGATCAAGAATTAATAACAATTATCCGATATTTGTACCTACAACATACGAAGAAGACGAATCTCATAACAAGAAATGGTCATTCGGCGACGCTGATTACTACCGTTCTCATAAGAATAGTGTGACTGATTATCATGAGACCGGTGTTGATATGCATTATGTAGGTGCGTATCAGACCAACTATTACAATGTACCGCTTGTAAATCTCCTTGAAGAGATACTTAAGAAAGAAAAAGGACTGAGCGGTAACTATGCTTTTTCCGCATATCCTTATACAAGCAACATGAGTGTAAGCGGTCAGAACTGCGTATTTAACAGAAGTCAGTACATTACTTATCAGGGTGAAAATTATTTCTATATCTCAAGTTCAACAGGATTCTCCTATCTTATCTGCCAGGGTTCAAACAAGTCGGGCGGCGGATACCTGAAGAGAAACGAATTTGCTCTTGAAAGCGGTGTCTGGGCAGGAAAAAGTAAAATGGAAAACAGACAAGGTGCTGTGTTTACTTCAAGCGGCATGTATTATGACGGTTCGACTGCTGCTCACGACTACCATGGATATGCACCGAACTGGTACACGATAAAACTCCCCGTAACCGATGAGTTTACAATTGAAAAAATCACAGGCGTAGTAAGTGACGGATATGATATAATCAGCGGCAACTCTACAAAAACAAAGGTTGCAAAAGCAGGCGATTACTTTAATCGTCCGGTATACATTTACTTCGATAAGGACTACAAAGGTAATACGAGCGTTAAGACTTATACTTATGACACTAATTTCGGAAGTGTTGATACAAACTCTTCGGGTAAGGTATCCGTTTACCTGAGAAAGCCGAGCGATTGGAGCAATACAGTAAAGGTTAATGCATACGGTATTATAGGCGGTGCAGCCGATCAGGAAATCAGCGTTGACGGTACGGACGCAACACCCGGACACGGTTACTACAAATTTGAGTTTGACGCAGGTCAGTACTGCTTCTTCAGATTCTATGACGCAAACGATCCCGGAAAGACAACAGAAGTTCTTACACTTACAGGTGAAGAAAACGAAAACCGCGAGTACAAGATTCTCTGTGATGCTGCAGGCGGCAACATGAGCGAGTTTGTTTATTATCTCCATCCGAAGACAAGAGCGCTCTATGCATGGCAGGAAGCTCGTGCGGCTAAATATGCAACGGATATTCCGAGAAGTTACACTTATAACGGCACAGAATATGTTGCAGGAACTCATGCACCTTTGTCATATCTCTCCACCTTGGAGTCAAACGCAAGCAACTACTATCATGGTTCCGGTCCGTGGAAAGACGGAGACGCAGCAGGTTACCAGGATAAGGCAAATGCTGCAAGAACATTTGCGGCTGCTATCAAAAAGGCAAGAATTTACATTGCAGCCGATAAAAACGCTACGGGCGTAGATGCAAATTATATCTTCCCCGAGAGAGAAGCAAGAGACGATATTCTTTCTTATAACGAACGTTGGGTAAGCTCTCTCAGATATGTTCATGATCAGGCAATGGATCTCTATAGACAGAGCGGCGATGTTACAGACAGTCTTTATGCTTATGCAGCAGAAATTGAAAAAATTATTCAGTTCCCCGAGACTTCTCTTAATCCCGAAGCTATACAGATCGTAGTTGACAATCAGGCTGTTTATGAAGACATTAAGGATGATCCTTCAGATCCGACCAAGGTTACAGGTTCCGTCAAGAAGGGCGATTGGGACATAGGCAGAATCCGTCTTTACACAGATACAGGCACAGGAATCCAGGAATGCACATTGAAACTCTACGAGACTACACAGTCTTCCGAAGGCTTCTATGCATATGTATTTATGGCTAATAAATTCCGTGCAACCGAATCCGATCCGCTCAACTTTAATGTAGGTATGGTTACGGATAGACCAACCGAGACATTCCCGCTCACACCGGGTACTATGTATATTTATCATACGGCTACCAAGGAGTTTGAAGAGGATAAATCAACACATACTATAACATGTATTTACAGCGAAATCGTAAAGGGCGGTCAGGGCGACGCATACGGTAAGTATAAGTCAAAGACTGCAAACGAGAAGATCAATATTATGTTCCAGTATGACACGATGGTTAAGTATAACTCCAAGCAATATAAGATCATGGCAGGTTCGTACACGATCAGCAGTGCTTATCCGGGCTTTAAGACTGATTTCGGCGGCGGTGTAACGGGTATCGATCTGTTTACCGATACCGCAAAGGATTACTTCGAGAATCCGAAGATCTGCGGTCTTACAAACAGCACCTCTGTTCCTGCGTATGCAGAATATTCAACAAGTCTCAGCGGCGGCGGAGATGATCTTGATATTGTTGCAAGCAGCCTTAATTCTACAAGTGATCTTACATTTGAAACCGATAACTCAACAGGACGCGTAAACTTCAGATGGAATAACAGCAAGTCGGTAGTAGGTTCGGCTGCAGATTCCCTGACGCTTCCCTGCAACGTAAACCTCAAGGCAGGTGTTGCGACAGTTGCGGTAAATGAGCTTAAGCTCAACGGTCACGAATTCCATATTGAAGCAAAGAAAGTAACTTTCTATTGCGATACTAAGATCACTACAAGCGCAGGCAGATTCACTATTTTTCATGGTACATATCTCTTCAACGATCTTTCCGGTTCGGATACCCTTGTGCCGATAGACCTGAGCAAAACGGGTACTGCAAACGACTGGAGAAAGAACTATATTCTTGTAGAAGAGGTAAAGAGCGATTTGGGAGGAGGAAGGTTCGTTGCTAAGTAATTACTTTCATAAAAAAACAAAAAGCAAGAAAGGCGTTACTCTTGTTGAGGTTCTTTGTTCCGTGCTAATACTTGCAATAGTGTTTGCGGGTGTTCTTAACGCTGTTGCGTTTTCCCAACAAATGGTATATACCGATAATGTCAGAGATAAAGCCTCGGATATTTCCCAGCTTGTTGCAGATGAGGTTATGAACATCTGCACAGGCAAGGATCCGGAGGATACATCCAGCCCTGCGGCTATTGAGAATGATATAAATGATATTGTCAATAATACCATTGACCCTCAGTATGCATCCATCGGAGAAGTTAAGATTGTACCGGGCTTTACGAGTTTAGAGGCTTACGATCCGACACATGATCCGCAAGTTCAGGTAATGATCGAGCCTGTCACAGAGTCTATGGCTGACAATACTGTTGCCGGAATACAGACCAAAGAAACAACTCAGGCCGGTTGGAATATCACTCTCAGAGTTTATTATCGTTCTGTAAACGGCAAGAAAAACTGGACGGCTACGGAAATCTCAGCCTTTGCTCCGTTCAATACTGTCAATTGATTGAACGGAAAAATGAAAGGTGGTTTAACAAATGAAATTAAAGGACTTTTTCAGAAGATACAAAGGCAAAGATAAAAAGGGTGTTACTCTGGTAGAATTGATCGCAGTTGTAGCGATACTCGCTATCACATCAACGGCGTCGGTCAGTGTTTTCCTTGCTGTAAGGACTTCGGTTTATAATACCAGCAAGGTAACTACGGATCAGTTCAATGTTATTCAGACCGAGAAGTATATCCGGAATGAGTTTCAGGTAGCTTCAAATATTGACATTTATCCCAGAGATGGCACGTCTAATTTACCGGCCTTCCCGGATGCAAGTCATACTACCAAAAAAGGCGACGAATGCATGGTATTTGATGCAACCAATGAACGTGTCTATTTCTTTATCGTTAAGACCGATGGCGGTAGTTATGAACACAGGCTTACTATTGACAGTGTCGATACTGTTAATATTAAGATCTCTCCCGTAAACTATAAGGCAGCAAAGGATTATCAGGATGCAGTTGATGCAGGTTCGCCTCCTGCAACCAACCCGGTAAAGAAAACGAAACTAAAGATGTTCTATGAAATCAAAGGTGAGACGTTTACTTATTCCGGTGGTATGCTTCTCAATAATTCTTGTGCCGGTGCTCCGGATCTGGCGTGGTACACAACAGAACCTCCGTATTGCCCCGAATTGCTTTGGACATCGGATCCGGATGTTGCCGTTAATGACAACGACTATATTCTGACATTCCACAGCGATTATTCAAAGGATACCGATACAGTTTGATCTTTCATGCAGTCAGCCCCCTGCCGCAGAGACAGGGGGCTTGTCATATCTTTGAGCCTATGTATTCAATAGCTTTCTTTGAATATACGACCTTGCAGGTTTCTTCCAGTTTGCTTATTGTCAGATTATCGGCAGATATTACTTTTCCGTATTCGCTTAACCGCCCGGAAAAGAATTTCTCGTATTGGGGCAGTGTCCTTATCAGCAAATAATACCCGTCCGTGTCGGAATAATATAACGTACTTATACATCGCAGTTTACAATCGTAAAGATGCTTAATGACCGTGAGCAGTGTGTCGGGATCACGAAGGTGTACAAGAATAGTTTTATCCGAATGCAGAATACGGTATTTTTTCCTTTCTTTTTTATCGTGTACCGTTACAAGTATGAAACAGCCGGTATCATACGGTAATGTTTTTATTGACAGACGTTTGTTCTCGGGGTACAATCCGAGATTTATCAAGGAGAGGGAAATTATTTCCTGCCTCAGAATAAGCCACTCTTTTTTCTGTGAGACAAAATCTGCTTTAGAAAAACGAAATGCCGTAACATCATCGTTTTGGAGAGTGATCAACAGATTTACATCGTCGAGAAGTTCTGCAATCATTATAAATCCTCCTTAGACTTCTATACTACTATATTATAATATCAACGGGAGATTTACAATAAAAAAATATTACCAGTCTGTGTGGAGATAACAAATGTGTTCCATACGTACGTTGTGCAATATTTCCAACCGATGCGTGCGGTGACTAAAGTTCGCCGACGATTGCCGGTGGCGCTGCTCGCTTCGTGTTTAATATCATAATCGAAAAATCTATAAAAATCATTTACAAAATAAATAAAATTAATTTTTTTAAACTATTGAAAAATGCTTTTAATCATGTTAAAATAAAGTTAGAAGTCGAGAACTTCAGAATATTCGGCAAAATATAATGCAAAGGAGTTAATTATTATGAAGAATTTAAAAAAGGGCATAGCACTTGCTATGGCAGCTTCTCTGTCCGTTTGCGCATTCGCAGGCTGTCAGAAGGACGAAGGTACTTCAACACCTGCAAATAGTACAACACCTGGAGGCGATACAACATCTGCAGCACCTGCCGACGCAACAGGCGGTAAGGTTTATTACCTCAACTTTAAGCCCGAGCAGGCTGAACTCTGGACAAAGCTCGCAGCAACATACACAGAGCAGACAGGCGTAGAGGTTAAGGTTGACACTGCAGCTTCCGGTACATATGAGTCTACATTGAAGGCTGAAATGGCTAAGACCGAAGCTCCGACACTCTTCCAGGTAAACGGACCCGTAGAGCTTGCAACATGGACAGATTATTGCTATGACCTTAAGGACACATCTATTTACAAAGAGCTTAAGAGTGATGACTTTGCTCTTATCGACAACGGAGCTGTTAAGGGTGTTGCTTATGTTATCGAGACATACGGTATCATCTATAATAAGGCTCTTCTCAACCAGTATTTCGAGACAGACGGCGCAGTAGTTAAGTCTGTTGACGAGATCACATCATTCGATACATTCAAGGCAGTTGTTGAAGATATCCAGGCTAAGAAAGCTGACCTCGGTATCGAGGGCGCATTCACATCTTCAGGTATGGATTCAAGCTCTGACTGGAGATTCAAGACTCACCTTGCTAACCTCCCGATCTACTACGAGTATAAGGCAGACGGCATTGATTCCACAAGCGCTATCAAGGGTACATATCTTGATAACTACAAGGCTATCTGGGATCTCTACATCAACAACGGTACATGCGAGCCTACAATGCTCTCCTCTAAGACAGGTGACGATGCTGCTTCCGAGTTCGCTCTTGGCGAGGCTGTATTCTATCAGAACGGTACATGGGCTTACAATGATTGCATCTCCGAGGGTCTTAAAGACGAGGATCTCGGTATGCTCCCGATCTTCATTGGCGGCGAAGGCGAAGAGAACCAGGGTCTCTGCACAGGTTCAGAGAACTATTGGTGCATCAACAACAAGGCTTCCGAGGCTGATATTCAGGCTACAATCAACTTCCTTGATTGGGTTATCACAAGCGACGAAGGCAGAGGCTGCCTCGCTAACGACATGGGCTTTGTAACTCCGTTCAAGACATTCGACGACGGATTCCAGGCTGAAAACGCTCTTATCAAGGCTTCCAACGAGTATATCGCAGCAGGCAAGACAGCTGTTTCCTGGAACTTCTCTACAATTCCCAGTGAGAAGTGGAAGGATGGCGTTGGTAACGCACTCCTCGAGTATGCTCAGGGTACAGGCGATTGGGATGCAGTTGTTACAGCATTCGTAGACGGCTGGAAGACAGAGTATGATCTTACTCATTCCGAGACTGCAGACGCAGCAGCTGAATAATCAATAATATTTCCGATAACAGAGAGTGGACGGAACTGCTCCGTTCACTCTTTGTGGATTTTTTGAAAAAAATATTTTTTATAGACAACCAAAAAAAGTACGGCAGTTGCCGAAAAGGTGGTTTTTCACAGAAGAGGCGGCTGCGAAGCAGGGATGATATTATGTTAGATTTAAACAGACTTATCGTATATAGAAATATCCCGCAAAGCGAGCTTATGTATGATATGGTCGCTTTAATGAACGACGCTGATGTTTATTCCGATACGGATGAAAACAGGGATAAGCTTTATTGCTGTATTGGCAGATTAGTACAGCTTGCCGGTGAATACGGATTTGAGGGTAACCTTTGGCAGAACTATCTTACCTGGCTTATGGTGAATCACGAGAACGGTTTCAGTACGACATGCGAGCTTAAGGGTGATCCCGAAGGTACGATCAGCCGTTTGGCAGAGCTTGATTTTATAATTTTCAGGCAAATGTTTTTGTATGATTTCAAGCGACTGAAAGCTGTATGTACCGATAACGCCCTTGATATGGTGCTTAACTATAAACGATCCGATGATGCGGGAAAAATATTTAACAAGCGCATTCGTGACCGTATCTGTTCATTGAGCAAAACTCTCGCAAACAGCGTAAACATATATGAGTTCAAAGGCTATATGACGGAGTTTTATCAGACGTTCGGCGTCGGAAAGTTCGGTCTGCATAAGGCGTTCAGAGTTGTTCCGGACGAGAACGGTAAAGCACAGATTGTACCGATCAATAATATCGCTCATGTCAAGCTTGATGATCTTATCGGATACGAAACCGCAAAGAAAAAGCTTACCGATAATACCGAAGCCTTTCTTAAAGGAAAGCGCGCAAACAACTGTCTGTTGTTTGGTGACGCCGGTACGGGCAAGTCGTCTTCTATAAAAGCAATTCTGAATAAATACTTTGATGACGGTCTGCGTATCATAGAACTGTATAAGCACCAGCTTCGTGATCTCAGCGATATTATAGCTCAGATAAAGAACAGAAATTATAAATTCATTATTTATATGGACGATCTGTCGTTTGAGGATTTTGAGGTTGAGTATAAATACCTCAAGGCTATTATCGAGGGCGGTCTGGAGAAGAAACCTCAGAATGTGCTTATTTATGCTACGTCCAACAGAAGACACATTATCAAAGAGAATTTCAGCGACCGCGAAGACTGGAGCGGTGATGTCCATAAGACCGACACCATGCAGGAGAAGCTTTCTCTCTCGGCTCGGTTCGGCGTAACTATTTTCTTCGGTGCTCCGATCAAGAAGGAATACGAGCAGATCGTTGCTGCATTGGCAGAGAGAAACGGCGTCAATATGGATAATGAAAGGCTTTTGCAGGAGGCAAACAAATGGGCGCTGAATCACGGCGGTATGTCGGGCAGGACTGCTCAGCAGTTTGTGGATTACTTACTCGGACAACAGTGATCTCGTTTGTGAAAAGTTACCTTTTTCGGTAATTGCCGTACTTTTTGCCCGAAATCTCGGGTATTCAGCAAATACAAAACAGGCTGACAAGAGGGGAAGATCAGAGTGAATAAAAAAGTTTTAAGAATATATTTTCCGCTTTTTGCGTTGCCAACCTTAGCAGCATTTATTATCGGATTTTTAGTACCTTTCGGTATGGGTATTTATCTTTCGTTCTGTAAGTTCACCACGGTAAACGATGCACAGTGGGTAGGGTTAAGCAACTTTACGGATATGTTTAAGGATCAGGAGTTTATCCATGCCCTTTGGTATACCGCATTGTTCGCGTTGGTTTCGGTTATAACTATAAATTTCTTCGGATTTGCAATAGCTATGCTGCTTACAAAGGGTATCAGAGGAACAAATCTTTTCAGAACGGTATTCTTTATGCCGAATCTTATCGGCGGTATCGTTCTCGGTTATATCTGGCAGCTTATTCTGAACGGAATACTTGCTAATTTCGGTCAGACTCTTACATATAGTGCAACAAACGGATTCTGGGGCATGATCATACTTATGAACTGGCAGCAGATCGGCTATATGATGATCATTTATATCGCAGGTATACAGAACGTTCCCGGAGAACTGCTTGAAGCTGCGCGTATCGACGGAGCAACCAACGGTCAGGTGCTTACCAAGGTAATACTGCCTATGGTAATGCCTTCGATCACAATATGTACGTTCCTTACACTTACAAACTCATTTAAGCTGTACGACCAGAACCTTGCGCTTACCAACGGCGCACCGTCCAATAAATCCGAGCTTCTTGCTTTGAATATTTATAATACATTCTATGGCAGAACCGGCTTTGAAGGTGTAGGTCAGGCGAAAGCAGTTGTGTTCTTCCTGATAGTAGGAGCACTTGCAATAGCTCAGCTTTTCTTCACACATAGGAAGGAGGTACAGCAGTAATGGCAAAGTATGTACCGACAACTCTCCAGAAAGGCGATGCTTTACCGCCGGAGATCGAGAAATTAGTAAAGGCGAGCGCACGCAAAAAGTCGCACGGAGGCAGCAGCAGAAAGTCGCCTTTCTCAACTTTATGGATGATACTGCTTTCTTTTATTTCCTTGATTTATGTAATTCCTATTCTTTTGGTTTTGATAAACTCATTTAAGAGAAAAGCATATATTAACAGAAGTCCGTTTACACTTCCTACACAAAAAACCATTGTTGATCCTTTGTTCTTCAACTATACCTCAGGTATGGAGAAGATAGGATTTACGTCTGCGTTTATTAATTCGGTAATCATAACGGTTGGTTCTGTTATTGTAATAATTCTTTGTACATCAATGTGCGGTTGGTATATCACAAGAGTAAACAGTCTATTCTCTAAATGTATGTACTATCTGTGCGTGTTCTCAATGATAGTACCTTTCCAGATGGTTATGTTTACACTCGCTAAGACAGCCGATTTTCTGCATCTTGGCAATCCTATAGGTATCATTGTGGTTTACCTTGGATTCGGAGCGGGACTGGCGGTGTTTATGTTCTGCGGATTTGCCAAGTCGATTCCCATTGAGATAGAAGAAGCCGCGATGATCGACGGCTGCAACCCGGTGCAGACATATTTCCAGGTTGTTATGCCTATCCTTAAACCGACATGTATTTCGGTTGCTATTCTTGAAGCAATGTGGATATGGAACGACTATCTGCTTCCGTCACTGGTTCTGGACAAGACAAAGTATAGGACTGTTCCGATAGCTATTCAGTATCTGAAGGGCGGATTCGGTTCTGTTGATATGGGCGCTATGATGGCAATGCTTGTGCTTGCTATTATTCCGATAATCATATTCTATCTGATTTGTCAGAAGTATATTATCGAGGGTGTTGTATCCGGCGCTGTAAAGGGATAATGATCTACAAAAAATATCGGGCAGCTTTGACTGTCCGATTTTTTTGTATGCAGTTAGATTTCGGTAAACAGACCGCTTTTATATGCGTACAGACGAACCATTCTTTCGGGCAGCATGCAGATACTTGCGACATCGCTGCAGCTGAGCGGACTGTCACCGTAGTCATATTTGAGCTGAATTTCGTCGATCAGAAGGCACGAGGCAAAATAATCCGCTTCGTTTTCAAGGCGTTCTATCGGAATATCTGTACACTCGGTAAGCTGAAATGAATTTGTTTTCCCGTGAAGAATAATATGCCCCAGTTCATGTGCTGCTGTCACTCTCTGATTTTCGTATGGAAGATTCTCGTTAATGATAATGATATAGTTCTTCATACATTTAAAGTAAAAACCGTTGACACAATCGGGAAGATCATAATAAAAAACACTTATCCCCAAAGCGTCGCACAGCTCAAACGGGCAAGATGTGCGGTGCTTTTTCTTCAGGTCTTTGACTTTTTCTTTTATCTTGTCCAAATCAATATCCTCACTTGTTGTTTTTGCTGCTGTCGGGTATTACAACCGCCGCGGCAGATCTGATGGCTATTACGATCTTTTCTCTGTCTTCGGGCGTTATAGGTTGTCCGTTAAACATAAGACCTTGCTGCGACATCAGCATTCCGGTAAAGTCCTCGATTACTTCTCCGACATCCTGCGGAGCTTTGGTGAAGCCGATCAGGTAATCGGTAGTCGTATCCAATATGCTGCATAGTTTTGAAAGCAGAGAATTCTCGGGTTCGCGTCTGCCTTGTTCGTACATCCCTACAGCGGACGGACTTATCGAAAGCAATTTCGCAAGTTCTTTCTGCGTAAGCCCCTTTTTCTGCCTTAATTCGCGGAGACGTTGACCAAACAAATTATCCACATTAAATCAATCCTTTTGATGATAACTTTTTTTACAGCTATTATAACACACGTTTTGTGTGATTGCAACCGGTTTTATGAAAAATTCTTTTAACTGTACTTGTAACGGTACATATAAAATAAATCGAACAAATGTTTGATTTAAGGGTTGATTTTTCTGTAAAAATATGGTAAGTTATTAATTAAAGATATATTTCTCTAAAATACAAGCCGTCAAATCGAGACGAAACGGTGTGTATATCGATTTGAGGCAGGGGATGGTAATAAGGTATATGTATTTTCGGAGTGTATGTCTTAATTTTTCATCAGTCAGATACACGAATCGTGTGACGCAAGGAGGAAATATGACGTACAAAGATTATTTGGATTGTGCAATGCAGTACAGAGAACAGGTTGAGGTGTTGGACAGATTGATCAAGGAAAGCAATCTTCCCAAAAGATTTGAAACAGCGAAAGAAAGGTCTGATAACGAACGGAGTAAAAGAATGTTTTATGAAATGAAGCGTGAATGCTTATATAATATGCTTGAACTTGAAGCAAGGGGAAAAGAAATAAAGGAGCGCGGAAGAATTGGGCGTTAAAGTATATTCACTCGACAGTCAGCTGGAAGAGATCTACATGCAGAGTTTATATGCTCAGCGTGAAGACAACAGATCCGATATTAAGAAAATGCACGCAATGGTCAGCAAAGCTATGTTGTACACACTGACCGAAAGGCAAAGGCAGTGTCTGACAATGTACTACTTTGAAAAACGTAAAATACCCGAAATAGCAGAAAAACTTGGGCTGCATAAGTCAACTGTTTCAAGGCACATCAAGGCGGCAGGCAAGAATCTTCAGAAACTGAGATCATTTGTATAACAAGAAACGATGGCTGTACACGATAAGATGTAAAATCTTTTTCGAAATAAGCACAGCCATCGTCTTTGCTTTATAATATAATAAAAAGTCGATGATTGACTTAATCTGTTTTAAAGAGTATAATTAAACGAGGAGCTAAGCTCCAACAAGCTCGCTTGATTGGAGCGAGCGACGACGTCAACAAACGTCGTGGAGCTTTAGCTCCTGCG
>CADBRK010000092.1 GCA_902797065.1 uncultured Ruminococcus sp. | reverse complement strand
TTTTTGTTATTACAACTCAATATGCGTGAATATTTTCGTCATGTATTGAGTTTGATTATCTGTAGGGGGCTTTAATCAGCGTTTCCCTAAATCAAAAGTGCATACGAGAAAACAAGGTTTCGTTAGAAAAAGCTCAATTTACAAATACGAAGAAAAAGTATGCAAAAGAAAAATTTATTAAAAGAGATGATATATTAATTAATTCTACTGGTGCTGGTACATTGGGTCGAGTGGCAATGTATGATTATGACGATATAGCTTTATGTGATTCTCATGTAACCATTGTTAGAATCGGTAATAGTATTTCCCATGGGTTTTATGTTAACCCGAGATATGTTGGATATTATTTGCATTTAAATGAATCATTAATAGAACACCTTGGAAGAGGGTCAACAAACCAAACAGAATTGTCAGGAAAAGATATTGGGCGAATAAGTATTGATTTACCGAGTGAAACTTCGCAGAAAAAGATTGTTGAAATATTAGCTGCATATGACAAATTAATCGAAACCAACAACAAGCGCATAAAAGCATTGGAGCAGATGGCGGAAAACCTGTATAAAGAATGGTTTGTGCGTTTCCGCTTTCCCGGGCACGAAAACGCCAAGTTTGAAAATGGTATTCCTAAAGGATGGGAATACAGAACCGTAGAAGCTCTTTCGTCCATTCTTCAACGTGGAATATCACCGGAGTATGATGAAGAAGGTTTATCAACTGTAATTAGTCAAAAATGTATCAGACAGAGCATAATGGATATTGGCGAAGCAAGAAAGCAAAGCAAGCTTTTTAAGCCCGAATTGAACTTGATTGACGGTGATACTGTGATATGTTCGACAGGAACCGGGACTTTAGGACGTGTCGGACAAGTATATGGAGAATACCCCGATACAACATTTGATTCCCATGTAACATTAGTTCGTTCTAAAGAAAATTTCGGGAAACATTATCTGTTTTGGTCGCTGAAATCTATGCAAGTATGGTTTATGAATATGGGTATAGGCTCGACAAACCAGCAGGAATTATACAGAGGAACAATAAAAAATGCAAAAATATTGATCCCTTCGGAGTCATTATTATCTCTGTTTGAGAGCATAATAGAGCCCATTCATAAAAAAATCACCGTACTAAATCAAAGTCAGAATAATCTCATCTCTCAGCGAGACCTATTACTCCCACGCCTGATGAGCGGGAAACTCGAAGTATAGAAAACAAAAAACGGAGGCGATATCATGCGCAGCTTCATTTCCGAAAACGACATAGAACAAGCCATACTCCAAAAGCTGAGATCGGCGCCGTTTGATTATGACGTTATCGTCTGCGATCCCGACCCGTCGAAGTGCGACGTTCTGCCAGACGGTACGGGACGCGCGTCGAAAAACGAGTGCGTTCTGCCAGATATCCTCTTTCGGTCGCTTAAGCGTATCAATCCGAATATAGACGAGGAGCACCTGCGCCGTATCGTCAAAGACTTGCGCCGTGATTTTACTGGCACCGATATCACGGCGACAAATTACAAGCTGTATCAGCAGATACGCAACAATATCAAGATAACTGTCAGAAATAAGGGCAGGGACGACTTCGCTTTCGTGCGCCTTATAGATTTCGATAACCCCGAAAATAACACGTTCACCGCCGTTTCGCAGATGTGGATAAAGGGCAGGGTGTATTCCCGACGCCCCGATATCCTGATATTCGTAAACGGTCTGCCCGTGGTGTTTATAGAGCTTAAAAACAGCATTGTCAAGGTCGAGGAAGCGTATAATAAAAATCTGCTTGATTACCGCAGGGATATCCCGAATCTCTTTGCGTTCAATCAGATATGCGTGTTGTCGAACGGTCTTGAAACGAAGCTCGGTGCGTTCAGCTCATCATACGACTACTTCTTTGAATGGCTGCGTGTGAACGGCGAAGATGAAGCCCCCGACCGCAGCCGCACAAGCGACAGCTCCGTAAGATATTTTGTTGACGGTCTGCTCGATAAATCACGCTTGATAGATTATATCGAGAATTTCGTGCTTTTTGAGAATCAGAGCGTCAAAATAATAGCGAAAAATCACCAGTATCTCGGCGTGAATAAGCTGATGGAATCGGTAAAAAACCGCAAAGAATTGGGCGGTAAGCTCGGCGTGTTCTGGCATACGCAGGGCAGCGGCAAATCGTATTCTATGGTCATGTTCGCCCGCAAGGTGCGCAGGAAGATCAAGGGCAATTTCAGCTTTTTGATAATCACCGACAGAGAAGACCTCGACACGCAGATACACAAAAATTTCGTCCGCACCGAGGTCATA
>CADBRK010000091.1 GCA_902797065.1 uncultured Ruminococcus sp. | reverse complement strand
TTCCTCAGCGTGTTTATTATACTACATCTAAAAAAAAATTTCAATACCTTTTCTCAAAAAAAGTTACTAAATTGTAAAAAAACATGATAATAATTTTTCCTTTGTTCACAATTTTTGCATTTTGTACAAATAGACCGCCTTGTTTTTGATACTTATTACTGTTTTCCTTCTTTTTATCTGTAGATAACAACCTGAAATTTTTAAATTTTTATTAATAGCCGTTCGGATTCAAGGTCTGCCATCTCCAGAGATCGCGGCACATATCCTCAAGATCAAGCTCTGCCTCCCAGCCGAGAAGCTCTTTTGCTTTCTCTGCGTTCGCATAGTACTCGGGGAGATCGCCGTCGCGTCTCGGCTTGATCTCATACGGCACGGGAATATCATTTACTCTCGAAAACGTATTAACTACTTCAAGCACGCTGTGACCTCTGCCCGAACCGAGATTCACCGCCTCGGCGCCCGTGTGGTTCTCGGCGTACTTCAATGCAGCGACATGACCCTTCGCCAGATCGACAACGTGAATATAATCACGTACGCCCGTACCGTCCTTTGTCGGGTAATCGTCTCCGAATATACCGAGCTTCGGCAGCTTGCCGCCTGCGACTTTGGCAACATACGGCAGAAGGTTATTCGGAATGCCGCTCGGGTCTTCGCCGATCATTCCGCTCGGGTGTGCGCCTATCGGGTTAAAGTACCTGAGAAGCACTGCGGAAAGCTCACTGTCCGCGTTGGCGGTGTCGCGTATCATCTGTTCTATCATCAGCTTTGTCCAGCCGTACGGATTCGTACAGCCCGTGATCGGCTGAGTTTCCACGTACGGTATCGGGTTATGCTCTCCGTACACCGTAGCCGATGAGCTGAATACTATCTTCTTTACGCCGAACTTCTCCATAACTTCAAGCAGTGTGAGAGTAGCGTCGATATTGTTCCTGTAATACATCAGCGGCTTTGCGCACGACTCGCCGACAGCCTTATAGCCGGCAAAGTGTATAACGGCGTCGATCTTCTGCTCGGCAAAAAGCTTTTCGAGTGCGTCGCTGTCGGCAACATCTATAGGATACACCGTAACGTCTTTTCCCGTTATTTTTTTGATCCTCTCGATCACTTCGGGTTTGCTGTTGGAATAATTATCCGCAATGACCGTTTCGTAACCCTGATCCAAAAGCTCGACGCATGTATGAGAACCGATATACCCTGCGCCGCCTGTAAGCAATACTTTCATCTTAAGTCTCCTTTGTTCCTGAATTTAATTTTCTTTTTTTTACAGTATAAAAAGCTCCCGGGAATTGCCCCGTATTGCTGCCGCATGCCGGAGCGCTCCCGAGTCTTATACAGCTTTGCTTATTCTCCGCCGGCATTTGCATTCACAAGCGCCTTCGCCATGCCGAGAACCTCTTCGTAATTATACGATCTCTGGATATTCTCCGGAGTCATGTCCTTATAATTAAAATGACTGCAGTAATCTCTGAGCAGACTGTACTGCGATACGAAGTCTGCGTTTGTGGAATTATCGAGTTTCTTCTCCCAGCCGGGGATCATTTCAAACTTATCCATTATCTCGCACAGCGCCGCACCGGTATATGTACAGTTGTCATTCCTGAAATATCCCTGTACGTCATCTCCGTAGCTTCCCGTACATATGTAATAATATGCGCTGTAAAAAGTAATTTTCTCCGAGAGCGGCTTGTCAAAATATGTATATCCGCCGCCTGTCTTTTGGCTTATCTTATAATATACATACTGTTCTGTACCCTGCTTCAGTTCAAGTCTCTGCTGCTGCTTATCGAGATCGGGGTATCTTGCGGCCTGGCGTTCTCTGATAAGCACATACTCGCACAAAAGCTTATCTGCAAGTTCCTTATCGTCAGCGGCAAGCAGTTCGTCAAGAATTCTGTACTGCAGACCCGTGAGCGCAATATTCTCCGCATCCATAACAAAGCTTACGTCCGCCTCTGCGGAGATCTCGTCGGGAGTATCAACGGCGTCTCTGAACGAGTTTACTGCATATCTTTCTTCCAGCGAACCGAGACCGCTGAATTTTACCATACTACGGTCATATTTCACTGCGGGAACGGTCATATCGTTTATTGTAACATAGCCTTCGTCAAAGGAAGAGCTTATCGTACAGAGCAGCGACGGCGTACAGATCGCATAACGATAAACACTGATGTCTACGTATTGGTCGGGCATCTCGATCTTCTGAGAAAAAATGCTTGCGGGCGGTGCTTCATTGACAAGATAGCAGTACCCCTTTGCCATACCGTAGCTTCTGATGATCGCAAAGCCCGTATCCGCGGGGTTGTATGCATGTTCCCAGATGTCTTTGTTGCCTGTTTCGCTGTCAAACAAGTCGATGACTTTACAGATCTCGCCCACCGCCTGACGATCCGTTTCGCTCAGTTCGTCATATGTTTTGTTAAGCGTTTTATTCGTCAGCAGATCTGCGCAGACTAAAATAAGTAATATTCCGAAAATTATAAGAATTATGTTGCCTGCTTTTTTCAGTGCATTCACGGTGTTATCCTCCTATCCCGAATCATATTCCTATAATACACTGTTCAAGATGAATTTTCAACCGTTTTCGGAAAAAAGTCTTTCCGATAAACATAATTACGTGTTACACCTTGCATTTTCTT
>CADBRK010000090.1 GCA_902797065.1 uncultured Ruminococcus sp. | reverse complement strand
GCAGTATTTTCATGAAAGATGTTGACAAGCAGTTCCTTTTTGTTGTATTATTATTACAATAGGAAAGGAATCTGTATTTTTATAAAGGAGAGGATTATAATGAAAAAATTATTGGGCTTTATTTTAGCCGCAGCAGCTGTTATGTCATTTGTTTCTCTTTCATCCATAGACGCAAGCGCATACTATATAAAAGGCGACCTCAACGGCGACAATAAAATATCACTCAGAGACGCATCCATCGCTCAGAAAATCGACGTAGGTCTTATCACCCCTTCCTCAGATCAGCTCAGAGGCGGCGACGTTGACGGAAACGGCGCGATCAACGCTCAGGATTCTCTGATGATACAAAAATACGTATGTCTTGACAAAGAAACAATGGAAGCCATCACCCCGAACAAACAAGAGAGGATCAATTTTGTCAGCAAGATCAACGAGGACAGAGTTAACCGTGGTCTGCTCCCGTTCTCCTGCACGGACGCTCACTATGAAGCAGGCAATATCAGAGCAAACGAGTATCTCACAAACCAAAAAGATACAAGACCCGACGGAAGCGATTTCTTCACCGTTCTTACCGAGTGTAACCTCAACTACAATGCGAGCATCACTCCGAACCAGATCTTTGTGCATGAATACATGGATGCCGATAGTGTATACAACCATCTTGTGAAGTATTATTCCGACGACGATAAAATGTACGCTTTGCTCATGTCGGGAGATTATACCACACTCTGCGTCGGCAGCATTAAGGAATCCGGCAATACAGATCATTACTTATGGGCAATAATAATTAAATGATTTCATCTTCAATCAAAAGCCGCCTCAAAAGGGCGGCTTTTTTGCGGCAATAAATTAACAATTACTTTATATTTTATTCAAAGTTAATAGTTAAAATGCACAATTACTGTTATGTATTTTAGTGCAACAAGTTAATTTTATAAAACGAATTAAAAATACGTTGATTTTTTGTGCAAACATGATATAATTAATAATCAGTGGGGCATTTTTATTTGAACAATGTCCCGAACAGATTATTTTTTATATTGAAGGGAGTTATTCCGATTGAAACAGTACGAACCAAACAAGATTTTTAATATTGCTCTTGCAGGACACGGCTCCTGCGGCAAGACATCACTCGCCGAGGCTATGCTCTACCTCTCGGGTGCATCCGACAGATTGGGCAAGATCGAAGACGGAAACACAGTACTCGACTTTGACCCCGAAGAGATAAAGAGAAAGGTATCGGTAGTATCCTCTATTGCGCCGATGGAATGGAAGGGCAATAAAATTAATATAATCGACACTCCCGGTCTGCTTGACTTCCAGGGCGGACTTTATGAAGGTATGCGCGCTGCCGACACGGCTGTTATCGTCGTATCCGGCAAAAACGGTGTAAATATAGGCACGGAAAAGGCAGTTAAGCTTGCAGACGAGCAGGGTCTCACAAAGGTATTCTTTGTAAACGGTCTTTGTGACGAGAGCGCAAGATTCTACCGTGTATTCGAAACACTCAAGGCTAAATTCGGTCCGAGCGTATGCCCCGTTGTAGTACCGTTTATCGAGAACGGTCAGGCTAACACATATGTAAACCTGTTCGACTACAAAGCATACAAGTATGAGAACGGAAAAGTTTCTCAGGTTGCACTGCCCGATATGGGCGACAGACTCGAGGGTCTGAGAAATGCTATCAAAGAAGCCGTTGCAGAAACAAGCGAAGATCTGCTCGACAAGTTCCTCATGGGCGAAGAGTTCACTCCCGAAGAGATCGTACTCGGCGTATCGCAGGGCGTTAAAGACGGTTCTATCTGCCCCGTATTCTGCGGCGACGCTCAGCTCACTTACGGTATAGATCAGTTCCTCAACAGCCTTGTATGGCTTGCTCCGAGTGCAGCTTCAAAGGGCGGCGAAATAGGCTCCGACCCCAACGGCGATGTAGTCGAGGTATCCGTCAACAGCGCTGCCGCAACCGCTGCATTGGTATTCAAGACAGTATCCGACCCGTTCGTAGGAAAGCTGTCATTCTTCAAGGTTATTTCGGGTAAAGTATCTTCCGATACACCCCTTATCAATATGAGAACAGGCGAAAGCGAGAGGATCACAAAGGTAATGATCCCCCGCGGCAAAAAGCAGGAAGATGTTTCATACATCGGCGCAGGCGACATAGGCTGTGTTCCGAAGCTTCTCTATACAAACACAGGCGATACTCTCTGCTCACCTATCAGAAAAGTAACTCTTGAGGGTATCAGCTATCCTCACGCTTCCTACTCGATGGCTATCGCTCCGAAGAAGAAGGGCGACGAAGATAAGGTAGCTCAGGGCTTGCTTAAGCTTTGCGAAGAAGACAAGACATTGTCATTCGTAAATAATCATGAGACTCATCAGATGGTAGTATCTGGTCTCGGCGAGCAGCACCTCGACGTAGTTGTTTCAAAACTCAAGAGCAAGTACGGCATAGACGTTGTTCTCGATCAGCCCAAGGTTGCATACAGAGAGACTATCCGCAAGAAGGTACAGGTTCAGGGCAGACACAAGAAGCAGTCCGGCGGTCACGGTCAGTTCGGCGATGTTTGGATAGAGTTCGAGCCTTATGAGGGCGAGGACCTTCTCTTCGATCAGAGAGTTGTCGGCGGTTCGGTTCCGAAGGGATTCTTCCCCGCAGTTGAGAAGGGTCTGCGCGACAGCATTTCAAAAGGACCTCTTGCAGGCTATCCCGTAGTAGGACTCAAGGCTACTCTGTACGACGGTTCGTATCACCCCGTAGACTCCTCGGAAATGGCGTTCAAGACAGCTGCTTCCATCGCATATAAGAACGGTATGCCGCTTGCCAATCCGACTCTCCTTGAACCTATCGGTTCACTGAAGGCTATCGTTCCCGACAGCAACATGGGCGATATTATGGGCGAAGTTACAAAAAGACGCGGCAGAGTTCTCGGCATGAACCCCGCAGAGAGCGGCTATCAGGAGATCATCGCAGAAGTACCTATGGCAGAAATGCACGACTTCTCCGTATTCCTCAGACAGGCTACTCAGGGCAGAGGCTCATATACATTTGATTTTGTCCGCTATGAGGACGCTCCCGCAAACGTTGCTCAGAAAGTCATCGAACAGAGAAAAGCAGAACTGGCAGAGAACTGATAAGAAAATTCCATACTTTTTCATATTTTCTTTCCTTAAAAAAGAAAGGGCATCCTTAACCGGGTGTCCTTCTTTTTTTCTTGATTATTTTGCGAAATCCCGGGCGTATACATTGCCGCCGTAACAGTCGATCGCCACTATCAGCGGCATATCGTGCACTTCATAGCGATATATAGCCTCGGTTCCGAGGTCTTCATAACAAATAAGCTCTGCCTTTGTGATACTTTTAGCGATCAGCGCAGCCGCGCCTCCGATTGCCGCAAGATAAACAGCCCCGTTCTTCTTTATGGAGTCTATTACCTCATCGCTTCTTCTGCCTTTGCCGATCATCACCTTTAAGCCAAGATCAAGCAAAGACGGAGTATATTTATCCATTCTGTACGACGATGTGGGGCCGCACGGACCTACTGCGTAACCGGGCTTTGCAGGTGCTGCGCCGACATAGTATATCGTCTGTCCGTCAAGCTCAACGGGCAGTGATTTACCCTGCTGCAAGAGTTCGTACATGCGCTTATGCGCTGCGTCTCTTGCCGTATAGAGATAACCGCTTGCAAGCACTCTGTCGCCTGCTTTCAGGTCTTTTATCTGTTCGGGTGTAATCGGAAGTGTTATTTTTTTCATGGTATTCCCTCCTCAGATCTCGCATTCCTTGTGGCGGCATGCATGACAGCAGATGTTGACCGCCACGGGCATTCCGGCAATATGCGTAGGATAAGTTTCGATGTTCACGCCGAGGGCAGTCGTCTTTCCTCCGAGTCCTGCCGGACCTATATCCATCTTGTTGATCTCCTCCAGCAGTTCTCTCTCCAGTGCGGCATATCTCTCGTCACCGTTTGGTGTATCTATCGAACGCAGCGTCGCCTTTTTCGCAAGCTGAGCCGCCTTCTCGAATGTTCCTCCTATACCTACGCCCACTACGATAGGCGGACACGGATTAGGCCCTGCGTATGCAACGGAATCAAGTATAAACTTCTTGACGCCCTCTACACCTGCGGACGGAGTGAGCATTTTTATCGCAGACATATTCTCGCTGCCGAAGCCCTTGCCGCCTGCGGTGATCTTTATTTTATCGCCTTTGACTATCCTTGTGTGAATTACAGCAGGTGTATTATCCTTGGTGTTTATTCTGTCAAAGACGGGATCGCTTACTACAGACTTCCTGAGGTAACCCTCTGTATACGCCTGCCTTACGCCTTCTTCTACCGCTTCTTCAAAACTGCCTTCCGAGATAACGACCTTATCTCCGTATTCTACAAACAGCACCGCCATACCCGTATCCTGACATATCGGTATCTCTTCCGCTGCGGCTATCTTGTTGTTGTCTATGATCTGCCCGAGTACGTCTTTCGCAAGACCGCTCGTCTCTTCTTTCTGCGCCCTGCATACGGCATTCATAATATCGTCGCCTATAAAATAGTTGCAGTCCATGAAAAGCTTTTTTACACAAGCCGTGATAGTTCCGGCTTTTATTTCTCTTGCTGACATATCATCACTCCTGTTAAAAAATTCTAAATTTTATTATAAAATATTGCGAAAGGTATTTCAATATTATTTTTTATATGTTATAATAAAAATACAAATTCAAAGCGATTATAGATGATTTTTTATAGTCTTTTTTACGTTTTCCGATAGATCTTCACTGATACGAGAAGAAATCATCGGTTCGGCACATCTGACATCCGACATCCAAAAATTACAAAAAGGAAAGGTATTTAGTATGAGCAAGATTTTAGTAGTTGACGACGAATACAGGATCCGCGAATTGATCAAAAAATACGCTATGTTTGAGGGTCACGAGGTAACAGAGGCTACCGACGGTCTGGAGGCGATCTCCATTTGTACCAGAACGCAGTTTGATCTTATCATCATGGACGTAATGATGCCCGAGCTTGACGGCTTCTCGGCTTGCAGAGAGATACGCAAGAGAAGTTCCACCCCTATTATTATGCTCTCCGCAAGAGGAGAGGAATACGACAAGATACACGGCTTTGAGCTTGGTATCGACGACTACGTTGTGAAGCCTTTCTCTCCGAAGGAACTCATGATGAGAGTGAACGCCGTCCTGAAACGCACCGCACTTGACGACGGTCAAAAGCGTGATGTGTTTACATTTGAAGGAATGGAGGTAGACTTCAGCGCAAGGATAGTTACCATCGACGGTCAGCGTGTAGATATGACGCCGAAGGAGTACGAGCTGTTCTTCTATATGGTAAAGAACAAGGGCATTGCATTGTCGAGAGAGAAGCTTATCAATCACGTATGGGGATATGATTTCTACGGTGACGACAGAACTCTCGATACTCACATAAAGCTGCTCAGGAAGAGTCTCGGCCCGTACAGCAAATGTATAGTAACGCTCCGCGGCGTAGGCTATAGATTCGAGGCATAAGGAATAATGAAGTTTCTGGACTTGTTTTATAAAATACTCCATACAAAAGACGGAAAATCACGGTGTTCTCTTATGACTCTTCTGAGTATGTGCTTTTTTTCCTTTTCGGCAATTATGCTTATACTGCTGTGGATGTTCCAGGCAGTATTTCTCGGAAGCTTCTACCGTGCAATTAAAACAAAGAATATTACAGGCTGTGCGAACATCATCAAGATGAATATCGACGACCCCGACATTAAAGAACTTATCGAATACACTGCAATAAAAAACGATATGTGTATTATGCTGTGCAGGAACGAGTCTCGCGGTCATTTTGAAAAACTATATACTTCCAACGCAAATTCGGCATTTATCATCAGCAATTATGTTTCGGGAGATCTGAGCAATATTTATGCTCAGACAGTGGATAAAGACGGAGTATGGATAAACATTGTTGATCATGCTGATTTTTCGGCAAACGTCAAGCCGAGAAGCAATAAGTTTATCGGAATAAAAACAGACAGTCCGCCCGACACCTCCGAGAGCATTGTTTATTCTATGCTGATCACGGACAGCGATAGTACGGAATATATGCTTATTCTCGATGCGTCCATCACACCTCCGAGAAGTATTCTTCTGACACTGCGTTATCAGCTGGAAATCGTCACCTTTATATTTATACTCGTGGCGGTTATCATGACTGTTGTATTCTCAAGAATTATTGCACATCCGCTCGAAAGCATGAACAAAACGGCTAAAGAGCTTGCCGAGGCGAACTACGACGTTGTATTCAACGGAGCAGGCTACAAAGAAGTCGAACAGCTAAGCGACACCATGAATTACGCCACAAAAGAGCTTTCTCAGGTGGATCAGATGAGAAAAGACCTCATAGCAAACGTCTCTCACGATCTCAGGACTCCGCTGACTCTCATCACCGGCTACGGCGAAGTCATGCGTGACATACCGGGAGAAAACACCCCCGAGAATATTCAGATCATAATTGACGAGGCTACGCGTCTGTCAAACCTGGTAAGCGATCTTATCGACATTTCAAAGATCGAAGCAGGCACGATGAAGCTTGAAGCTACAACATTCTGCATCACACAGACTATCGAGGCAATGTTCGGCAGATACAACAAGCTCAAAGAACAGGACGGCTACACGTTTACATTTGAACATGACCGTGACGTCTATGTTTATGCAGACGAGCTGAAAATTTCACAGGTAATATACAATCTTGTAAACAATGCAGTAAACTACAGCGGCGACAGCAAGGCGATCAAAGTGCGCCAGTCATGCTATGACAACCGAGTAAGGATCGAAGTTATCGACAGCGGTCCGGGTATACCGCAGGATAAACTGAAAAACATCTGGGACAGATACTATAAAGTCGATAAATCACACAAGAGCGCAAAGATCGGCACAGGTCTCGGGCTGTCAATCGTAAAGACCGTACTTAAACTGCATAAGGCTAATTACGGAGTATTCAGCACGCTGGGCAAAGGTACGACATTCTGGTTCGAGCTTATCAGAACAAACGAAAACGGCGAACCGTGGATAAACTAAAACCAAACGGTACGGGGAAATCCGTACCGTTTATGCTTTGTTTCTTTAATATGAAACAGTGAAGAAATTTGGTATAAACAAGATCGTCATCATAACAGCAAAAGCTACGAATCCGAGACCTATCAATATGTATTTTGTTCTGCTGAATTCTCCGAATCCGTAACCGTTATCGACCTCTTCAAAATCTTCGGGTTCATACGGGTTTAACCAGATCGGGATATTATCTCCCACGCCTATGGGCTCATCGTAATCTCTTTTGCTAAATGATTTGTATATCCTGCCGGCAAACTCATATTCTATCATGGGACGATATGCGGTTGTTGTGTAAAAATCATCGCCCGACCTATGGCTGTATGTCACTTCTCTGAATTCTGTTATGACAGAGAGAATTTTTCGTGTCAATCTCCGGGAACGTTTGTATTTCAGATAGTTATACACTATTGCTATGTAGGCTCCGACCGCAAAAAGTACAAACGGAAAAGCTAACAACCCGACTATCTCTATGGACAATATTTTCAGCATCATCAGTGCATAAGCAGCGGCTATAATAACACCGATAACCGCAAAAAAAATACCTGTATCATCTGATACTTTTTGCTTATATTATACCTGCACACAGGAATAAACCAAAAGAACTGCGCGATTTATAGCATCACATACTTTTCAAAGAAAAAGAATAAAAAAAACGCAGCCAACATGTCCAGCACTATTATCACTATGCCGATTATCTGATTTTTTAAATCAGTCTGCTGCCGCTCCCAGTATAATTTCATACCCGAACCTCCGAACCTCCGAACCTCCAAACCTCTCAAATTACATTTTTACTCTATCAGCATCTTATATATATCATTCTTCCTGAATCCCGTCGCCTTTGCCGCCTGCTTTGCGCTTTCGGAAACGGAATTGCCCTCATCAATAAGTCTTTTCGCAAGTTCGGCTGCCTGTTCAAGCGTAAACTGCTCCGCATCTTTATCTTCCGCTGCGCCCTCGATCACAAAGACCAGCTCGCCTCTCAGCGAACCGTCGCCATACTTCTCGGCTGCCTGTCCGAGAGTCGTACGTATGACCTCCTCGTGTATTTTGGTAATCTCACGCACGATAGAGATC
>CADBRK010000089.1 GCA_902797065.1 uncultured Ruminococcus sp. | reverse complement strand
GCCTTCGCTTCTGGTTTTGCAGATCATCTCGTTTACGTCCTTGTATGACTCTGTGCGGTAGCCGTATCTGATACCGTCGTAACGTCCGAGATTAGACGACGCCTCGGCGCACGCAAGGATATAATATACAGGCAAAGCGTACTTGAGTGCAGGAAGATTGAAGTAAACTATCTCGGCACCCAATGACTTATAGACCTCGCATGCTTTTTCGATACATGCTCTTACTTCGTCGCGTACACCGTCGAGATACTCTCTTGCAATGCCGATCTTCATGCCCTTGATGTCGTTTCTGAGAGTATCGACAGTCGGAGCGCCTTTTCTGCCCTGACTCGTGGAGTCCATTTTATCATAATCCGATATAGCGTCAAAAACTATTGCGGAATCTTCTACAGTCGTTGTGATCGGGCCTATCTGATCGAAGCTGGAAGCGTACGCAACAAGGCCGTATCTTGAAACTGCGCCGTATGTAGGTTTAAGACCGACGATACCGCAGAAACTTGCAGGCTGTCTGATAGAACCGCCCGTATCCGAACCGAGACCGTACACGGCTATATTTCCGCCTACTGCCGACGCAACGCCGCCCGAGCTGCCGCCCGCAACATGGTTGATGTTATGCGGGTTTGCCGCGCCGCCAAAGTATGACGTCTCGCATGATGAGCCCATAGCAAATTCGTCCATATTCGTTTTGCCGAGAAGCACGGCACCCTTAGACTCCAGTGCGTTCCATACGGTTGCGTTGTAAATCGGCTTGTAGCCCTCAAGTATCTTTGAACAGCAGGTAGTCTCTATCCCCTTCGTGGAGATATTATCCTTAAGCGTCATCGGGATACCTTCAAGCAAAGAGATCTCCTCGCCGCGGCTTATTTTTTCGTCAACCTTTTTTGCTGTTTCCAAAGCTTTTTCGGCGGTTACGGTTACATAAGCGTTAAGATCTTTGTTGTCGCTGTCAATTCCCGAAAGAAATTTCTCGGTAAGCTGTGTGCAGGTTATCTCCCTGTTTTTAAGCATGTTGTTATAATATCTGATTCTGCTTTCCATAGTTTACACCCTCTTGCGAACAAGGAAATGACCCTCGTCCAGATCGTTAGCGTTACAGAGAATTTCATCTCTGTCATAAGACTCGACTACCTCGTCTTCTCTGAATGCGTTTGAGAGATTATTTATATTATCAAACTCAACGCCCTCTTCGGATGCGTTGTTGATCGTATCTGCGAATTTGATTATATCGTCCATAGCCTTTGTCATAGCGTCAAGCTCTTCTTCCGGAATATAAAGCTTGGAAAGCCTTGCTATGGCAATAACGTCGTCATGTGTTACCATATTATTCTTCCTTTCAGATTATACGGATTCAGGGGAAAGGGTAATACGCCCTGTCCCCCGCATTTGTTTGTTTATCTTAGCTTTATGTGAACCTCTCTGAGCTGCTGTTCCGTTACCTCTCCGGGTGAGCCTAAGAGAAGATCCTGCGCATTGCTGTTCATCGGGAATGCGATTACCTCTCTGATATTCTCCTCACCTGTAAGGAGCATTATCATTCTGTCAACGCCCGGAGCCATACCTGCGTGCGGCGGAGCGCCGTACTTGAATGCGCTGTAGAGTGCTGAGAACTTAGCCTTGAGATCATCCTCTGTGTAGCCTGCAATATCAAACGCCTTAACCATAATATCGCAGTCGTGGTTTCTCACTGCGCCTGATGAAAGCTCTACACCGTTGCACACAATATCATACTGATAAGCAAGAATATCAACGGGGTTCATTGTGTTGAGCGCCTCAAGACCGCCCTGCGGCATAGAGAACGGGTTGTGAGTAAAGATTATGTTTCCGCTGTCCTCATCGTATTCATACATCGGGAAATCAACGATAAAGCACATCTCAAACTTGCTTTCGTCAATAATACCGAGTCTTGAAGCAACCTCTGTTCTGATCTGACCTGCAAGCTTCGGGGCAAGATCGGCTGTATCTGCGATGAAGTAGCATACTGCGCCAGGCTTTAAGCCTGTTCTCTCGATAAGCTCCTTCTTATCCTCGGCAGGCAGGAATTTATCTATAGGACCGTCAAATGTCATATCGTCCTTGACCTTGACATAACCGAGGCCTTTCATTCCGATCGAGAGTGCAAACTCCTCCATCTTTTTGAACCAGCTTTTTGACTGACCTGCGCAGTCGGGAACATTGATAGCGCGAACTGTTTTTCCTCTGAACGGACCGAAATCAGTCTCAACAAACATATCGCTTATATCAGTGATGATAAGCGGGTTTCTGAGGTCGGGCTTATCGGTTCCGTACTTGATCATAGCCTCTTTAAAGGGAATTCTCTTGAACGGCGGTTTGCTTACCTCTTTATCGCTGAACTTTGTGAATGTATTATAAAGTACCTGTTCGGCAGTTGCAAAAACGTCCTCCTGTGTTGCAAATGCCATCTCGAAATCAAGCTGATAAAACTCTCCGGGAGATCTGTCTGCACGTGCGTCCTCATCACGGAAGCAGGGAGCAATCTGGAAATACTTGTCGAAGCCAGATACCATAAGAAGCTGCTTGAATATCTGCGGTGCCTGCGGAAGCGCATAGAACTTGCCTTTGTGCTTTCTGCTTGGGATAAGATAATCTCTTGCGCCCTCGGGAGATGATGTAGAGAGTATCGGAGTCGAGATCTCCAAAAAGCCCATCTCTGTCATCTGCTGACGAAGATATGCTACGATCTGACTTCTGAGAACTATATTATCATGATTCTTCTTATTTCTGAGATCAAGGTAGCGATACTTAAGTCTTACTTCTTCTTTGACTTCTTTTGATGTCGCTACTTCAAAAGGAAGATTCGTCTGAGACTTTCCGAGTACGGTAAGGCTGTCTGTATGAACCTCCACGGTACCCGTGGCGATCTTCGGGTTTATCGTATCTTCGTCACGCTTTACGACCTTGCCCGATACCGTAACTGTACACTCTTTGTTGACATTCTTCAGGAGCTTGTCATCGTGTACAACGACTTGTACCACGCCGTAGTGATCGCGAATATCCAGGAAGAGTACGCCGCCGTGGTCACGGATATTCTCGACCCAGCCTGCAACTCTGACATCTTTGCCGATGTCGCTTTCTCTTAATTCTCCGCAGTTATGTGTGCGGTAAATGTTTTCTCTTGTCATATATTACTACCCTTTCTCGTAAGATAAGAATTACATATATTTCGCATTCAAGGCAGCCTTATATCGGCTGTAACCCAACAGTAATAATAATTATACCATTTTTCAGAGGTGTTATCAAGATTTTTTTTATGATAAGTCAAGCTTATTTAAAAAAATCTTTGATATTTTTGATAAATAATTCTGTTTAAGCCTTAAATATGGTGCAATACCCTCTTTAAATACTGCCCTGTGTAGGAATTCTCGCATGCAGCAGTCTCTTCGGGAGTACCCGTAACAACTACCGTACCGCCGCCGTCGCCACCCTCGGGACCCAGATCGATAATATAGTCTGCGGTTTTTATAAAGTCCATATTATGCTCGATCGTTACAACGGTGTTGCCTCCGTCAACAAGCTTCTGAAGTACATCTATAAGTATATGCACATCCGCAATATGAAGTCCGGTTGTCGGCTCGTCAAGAATATAGATCGTCTTTCCTGTCGATCTTTTTGAAAGCTCTGTTGCAAGCTTTACTCTCTGCGCTTCGCCGCCCGAAAGCGTCGTTGCAGACTGACCGAGTTTGATATATCCCAGCCCCACCTCTTTAAGCGTGCTTATCTTGCGTTCTATTTTCGGTATGTTTTTGAAGAAATCCAGCGCTTCATCGACAGTCATCTCCAGAACATCGTGGATATTCTTGCCCTTGTACTTAACTTCGAGCGTTTCTCTGTTGTAGCGTTTACCTTTGCACACCTCGCAGGGAACATATACATCGGGCCAAAAGTGCATTTCGATCTTTAAAATACCGTCGCCTTCGCATGATTCGCAGCGTCCGCCTCTTACATTAAATGAGAACCTGCCGGACTTGTAGCCTCTTATCTTTGCGTCGTTTGTGGAAGCAAACAATTCTCTTATATCCGTAAATACTCCTGTATACGTTGCAGGGTTTGACCGAGGAGTTCTGCCTATCGGGGATTGATCGATATTTATCACCTTATCGAGGTATTCTGTGCCGATTATAGCAGAATGCTTTCCGGCTCTTGTTTTTGCGCGGTTGAGAACATGCGCAAGGTGTTTATAAAGTATCTCGTTTATCAGTGACGATTTGCCCGAACCCGACACGCCGGTCACACAAACAAACGTACCGAGAGGAAGGGAAACGTCTATCTTTTTCAGATTGTTTTCCTCGGCTCCCTTTATTGTCAGACAATATCCGTTGCCGCAGCGTCTGTTTTCGGGAACAGCTACACATCTTTCACCCGAAAGATACTGCCCGGTAACAGAGTTTTTGCATTTTTTTATCTTATCTATATTACCGATACATACAAGCTCTCCGCCGTTGATGCCTGCGCCCGGTCCTATATCGACTATACAATCCGCCGCATACATTGTATCCTCATCATGCTCCACAACAATTACGGTATTACCCATATCGCGAAGTCTTTTCAGTGTAGCTATAAGCTTGTCGTTATCTCGCTGATGAAGTCCGATCGACGGCTCGTCAAGAATATACAGCACTCCCATAAGTGACGAACCTATCTGAGTAGCAAGACGTATTCGCTGACTTTCGCCGCCCGACAGCGTACCCGAAGACCTCGACAGCGTGAGGTAGTTAAGCCCTACGCTCCTGAGGAAATTCAGCCTGGAGCGAATCTCTTTGATAATAAGCTCGCTGATCTTCTTGTCACGATCGGATAATTCAAGATTATCAAGAAATTCTATCGCCCTCACAACAGAAAAATCGCAGAATTCGCTGATATTCAGTCCTCCGACCGTGACCGATAAGCTCTCTCTCGACAATCTTCTGCCGCCGCATTCGTCGCAGGGTATAGCGCTCATAAATGCTTCCAGTTCTTCTTTTATCCAGTTGCTTTTTGTTTCCCGAAAACGTCTTTCAAGGTTGTTTATAATACCTTCAAACGGTACTTCGTATGTTCCCTCTCCGTACTCATTTTTCCTTACTATGGTAATTCTCTCGCCTTCCGTACCGTAGAATATTTTTTTCAATGCGTCCTTAGGCAGTTCTGCTATCGGAACATCAAGCGAAAAGCCATACTTCTTCGCAAGAGATTCCATATACATCGACGCAATGGTAGAACCCTCCATAGCCCAGCCGCTCGCCTTGATACCGCCCTGGCGTATAGTCTTGCTGTCATCGGGAACTACAAGAGATTCATCTATCTTCATAAACACGCCGAGACCCGTACACTTTCTGCATGCGCCGAACGGATTATTGAACGAAAACATTCTGGGGGCAAGATCGTCGATGCTTACTCCGTGATCGGGACACGAGTATTTTTGAGAGAAAAGATAATCCTGATCGCCGATCACGTTTACTATAGTAAGACCATCCGAAAGCGCAGACGCTGTTTCGATCGAATCGGCAAGCCTGCTCCGAATGCTTGACTTTACGACGAGTCTGTCGATAACCACTTCAATATTGTGCTTTTTATTCTTTTCAAGCTTTATTTCTTCATCAAGCGCAAAATTTTCGCCGTCTATGCGTACACGAACATAACCTTCCTTGCGGGCTTTTTCTATGACCTTTGTGTGTTCGCCTTTTCTTCCTCTGACCACCGGAGAAAGGATCTGTATCTTTGTACCCTCGTCAAAAGCCATAACTTTATCCACGATCTGATCTATACTCTGCTGTTCGATAACTCTGCCGCATACGGGGCAGTGCGGAACGCCGATACGCGCATACAAAAGACGCAGATAATCGTATATTTCTGTAACCGTACCTACCGTTGAACGGGGATTCTGCGAAGTCGTTTTCTGATCTATGGAAATTGCCGGAGAAAGTCCGTCTATGCTGTCAACGTCGGGCTTCTCCACCTGACCGAGAAACATTCTTGCGTAAGATGAAAGCGACTCTACATAGCGTCTTCTGCCCTCGGCATAGATAGTATCGAATGCAAGCGATGATTTGCCCGAACCCGACAAGCCCGTAATAACAACAAGCTTATCTCTCGGTATAGTAACATCTATGTTTTTCAGATTATGCTCTCTTGCTCCTTTAACAACAATATTCTTCTCTGCCATATAATCCTCCCTACAGCAAAATACTGCACCCGTAGATGCAGTATTTATCATCAATCATTCTTGCTGTCATTTTTCTTTTTGAAAAATCCGCCCGACTTTTTCTTTTCTTTCTTCTCTTCGGGCTTTTTTTCGAGATAATCATCGAGATCATAGTCCGCTTTTTCCTCATCGGCATTTTCGTCCGAATCGGTTTTTTCGGTTTCGCTCTTTTTCTCGAATTTATCGGGATCGTACTCACCCTTCATAATGGCGGTGAATTCCTCTCCGCTGAGTTTTTCTTTCTCCAGAAGTATCTTAGCCACCTCGTGAAGCTTATCTATATGATCGTTCAGTATCTTTGTAACTCTCTCGTAACCCTCCTGAACGATTGCGTAGATCTCGTCGTCTATCTCGGAAGCTGTCTTCTCGGAATAATTCTTGACATGACCCATGTCTCTGCCTATGAATACCTCGTTGGAGCTTTCGCCGAACGAAATGGGACCGAGTTTTTTGCTCATACCGTACTTGGTTATCATCTTGCGTGCTATATCGGTAGCGCGTTCAATATCGTTTGAAGCGCCTGTCGATACGTCGCCGAAGATAAGCGCCTCGGCAACACGTCCGCCGAGAAGTACAACGATCTCCTCTTTCATTTCCTTGTAGGTGTTGTACATCTTATCCTCGCTCGGCAGCGACATTGTGTAGCCTCCCGCAAAGCCTCTCGGAATAATAGAGATCTGATGAACATCGTCCTGAGTCTCGCAGAAATAATGCGCTATAGCATGACCCGTTTCGTGGTAAGCGGTGATCTTCTTGTTCTTCTCCGTCATTACCTTTGAACGCTTCTCGGTACCTACAACTACCTTGACGGTAGCTTCCTCGACATCTTCCATGGTGATGGCTTTCTTGTCTTTTCTTGCGGCAAGGAGCGCTGCTTCATTGAGTATATTTTCAAGATCGGCTCCTGTGAAGCCCGCCGTCTGGGCTGCAATAACTCTGAGTTCGACGTCGGGAGCAAGGGGCTTGTTCCTTGCGTGAACCTTGAGGATTTCTTCTCTGCCCTTAATATCGGGACTGCCTACTACGATCTGTCTGTCAAAACGACCGGGACGCAACAGTGCAGGGTCAAGTATATCGGGGCGGTTTGTCGCAGCGATCATAATTACGCCGAGGTTAGCCTCGAATCCGTCCATCTCAACAAGCAGCTGATTAAGAGTCTGCTCTCTTTCGTCATGTCCGCCGCCGAGACCCGTGCCTCTCTGACGTCCTACGGAGTCGATCTCGTCTATAAAGATAATGCAGGGGGCGTTCTTCTTCGCCTGATCGAAAAGATCACGCACTCTGGACGCACCTACGCCGACAAACATCTCGACAAAGTCCGAACCGGAGATTGAGAAGAACGGCACGCCTGCCTCGCCCGCAACGGCTCTCGCAAGCAGAGTTTTACCTGTACCCGGAGGACCCATCAGCAAAACGCCTTTTGGTATTCTTGCGCCGAGTGTATTGAATTTATCGGGGTTTTTCAGGAATTCGACGATCTCCTGCAGTTCTTCCTTTTCCTCGTCCGCGCCCGCAACATCGGCGAATACATTTTTCTTCTCACCGTCGCCCGAGTTTTTGATCTTTGCTTTGCCGAAGCTCAATGTTTTGTCTCCGCCGAGACCGCCCGACATTCTGCGCATTATCATGACCCAAACGACCACAATAATAATTATAAGACCTATATTCGGGATAACCGACCACAAGATCGCACTGTCTACGGAACGTTCTATATCATACGTAATTGTGCTTTTGGGATCCTCAATGTACTTCTGAACATCGTCCAGGAATCTTTGTGGGTACGCAAGAGAAAACGTAACCTTCTCGTTTTTATCCTTGAGCTTGATCTTAAGTTCTCCGCTCTCGGCTTTCAGGTTAAACGATTCGACCTGCTCCGAGCTGAACATTTCTATGATCTCAGAGTATTTATACTCGTCTTTAGGCGTCTGTGAAGCAATAAATCCCGCAAGCAAAAGTATCAATACAGGAAAAATGATCCACAGCAGCATACCTTTAAGACTCTTTTTATCCTTGTCTTTGTCTTTCTTATTGTTATCCAAAAACACATTCACTCCTTACATTTATGTATCCTTCCGAAAAATCACATATATACCTCAGGCTTTAATATGCCTATATAAGGCAGACTGCGATATTTTTCCGCATAATCAAGTCCGTAGCCCACAACAAAAAGATCTTCGATCTCCGTTCCGAGATAGTCTATAGTAATATCTTTCTGCCGTCTGCTCGGTTTGCTGAGCAGAGACGCAAGCTTCAGGCTCTTCGGGTTGCGGCTGCCAAGCAGTTCCAGCACTGCCGAAAGCGTGTTTCCGCTGTCGATAATATCCTCGACGATCAGAACATTCTTTCCCTCTATTTCTTCGTTGAGATCCATCTTCACATTGACCATACCGCTCGATACAGTCGATCTTCCGTAGCTTGACACAAGCATAAAATCTATGCTGCACGGAACATTGATCTTCCTCATAAGATCGGTAATAAATACTACCGAACCTTTCAGAAGTCCTACAAGCAGTATCTCCTCGCCCGAATAATCCCTGTTTATCTTATCGGCTACTCTGCCGACCATAGCGTCAAGCTCATCTTCCGAAAACAGGATCTCCTGAATATCTTTATTCATCTTTCTCCCTCACTTCTGCCATAATGTAACTGCTGCTTTTGGGTACGGCGTTTTCCGCAGAGCCGATACCCTCAATCCATAAAACTTCATGTCCCCTTGCAAGCAAAAGAAGTTCATCGCGGCGATGTTCGGGGATCTTCAATTCAATAAATAATTTCTTTATGCTTTTTGAGCATTTTCTGCCATACGGTCTGAAAACATCTCCGCTTTGGCGCTGCCTTAATACCGTATCAAAAGATAGTATATCACAATCAAGCATAAGATATAATAACTTTTTGTTAATTTTATTCTCGTGTAAATCCTTTTCCGATCCTTTTTTCCGAAATATATACTTCTTTCCGCAAAAAGAGTACTCGGTATCGGGCTGAGGTGTTATCGGTTTAAAAAAAGGTTTTTCGTAATTGGTGTTATTCTTTTGAAAAACAAGATCGTCACCTTTGATAACTGCAAGCAACCCCTTTTTTATTTCCAATGCGCCGTGTCGGGCTTTTATCATTCTCAGAATAATATCAACGTGTTTCTTCTCGGCTGTTATGCCGAAGTTTTCGTTTACCGCCGTTTTTATGACGGACGGCATTATATTATCATTCTCGTTAAGAAGTCCGCTCACGGAGTATCCGCAGGGAGTCTTATTCTTTTCAAGTATATTTCTGACCTGTTCGTTTATATATCTGCACTCACTCTGCGCAAGAGACGATAATCTGTTTATCGCCGCATCAGCATGAGGATTGATCTTCATCAGCTCGGGCAAAACATTGAGCCGTATTTTGTTTCTTGCGTAATCATCGGTAAGATTTGTGCTGTCTGTCACATACGGGATACTATTTTCACGGCAGCGCTGCTCTATCTCCGATCTTGTGCAGTACAGAAGCGGACGTATGATATTATCTCTTACAGGCGGAATACCCGTCAGACCGTCGATACCGCATCCCCGTGTAATATTCAGCAGAACTGTTTCGGCATTATCGGACGCAGTATGCGCCGTAGCTATCACTGTTTCTTCATTTTCAGCAAGCTGTACAAAAAAAGCATACCTCTGAGTTCTGCCGCACTCTTCAAGCCCCTGTTTCCTCTCTGCGGCAAGGGCGGCTATGTCAATACGTTTTTCATACAAAACGACGCTGCGCTTTCTGCATTCTTCCCTTACAAAGAGATTGTCTCTTTCGGATTCATCTCCGCGCAGACAGTGGTTGACATGTGCTGCGGCGATTGCAAAATTATACTCATGCGACAGCGCAAGCATAACATCGAGCAGACACATTGAGTCTGCTCCTCCCGATAATGCTATTATTACTCTCTTTTTCCCGTTGAGCATACCATAGCTGTCTATGATCTCTCTTACCTTATCAAGCATCTATATTCTCCTTGGCGGTAAACCTCATAAACTCGCCTCTCCAGTGAAGGGCGACGCTGCCCATTTCGCCGTGACGGTTCTTTGCTATGATACACTCGCCGCTGTTCTTATCGCTTGTTTCGTCATCATCGCCCGAATGATCGTTGTAATAATCCTCACGATACAAAAACAGCACGATGTCTGCGTCCTGCTCGATCGAACCCGATTCACGAAGATCCGAAAGCTGCGGTCTGTGATCGGCACGCTGTTCGCTTTGTCTTGAAAGCTGCGACAGTGTAATGACGGGAACATCAAGCTCTTTGGCAAGTATTTTCAGGTTTCTCGTCATATCCGAAACCTCCTGAACACGGTTCTCTATCCTCTTGCCGCTTTGCATAAGCTGAAGATAGTCGATAATAACGAGCGATACGCCTTTCAGACGGCGAAGCTTTGCTTTCATAGCCGGGACTGTAATACTCGGAGTATCGTCAAGGTACAGCTCCGAACCCGACAATATATCCCCCGCCTGAATAAGTCTTGACCACTCGTCCTCGGAGAGTTTGCCTGTCTTTATCTTCTTGCTTTCTATCATTGCTTCCGTTGAAAGAAGTCGTGACGCAAGCTGCTCCTTTGACATTTCCAGAGAGAAGAACGCCACTTTCTTTTTCTGTGTGACCGAGGCGCTTCGTGCTATATTGAGCGCAAACGAGGTTTTTCCCATACCGGGACGCGCGGCAAGCAGGATCAGATCGGAGCGGTTAAGCCCCGTGATATAATTATCTATACCCTTAATGCCCGTGGAAATAGGCTTCATATCCTCGTTATCGGCAGAATTGAGCATATCGAGCCTGTCGTATGTTTCCTGGATAACCTCGGATATATGCTGCAAGCCCTGAATACTCTTGCCCTGCCGTATGTCAAAAATTCTCTGTTCCGCTGTGTCGATGAGACCATCGGGTTCCTGATAACCGTCGCTCGCTTCTTCGATAGTCTTTCGGCAAGCGTAGATAAGCGCTCTCGTATCGTACTTTTTCCTGACAATATCGGCGTAAACCTCAACATTGCCCGGAGAAATCGCCGAATCCGCCAAGCCTATAACATAAGTTCTTCCTGCGGACTCGTCAAAGTTTCTGTAAGTTTTCAGCTTTTCGAGTACGGTAATAAAATCAATCGACTTTCCGTCCGTGAAAAGCTCCAGCATAGCCTTATAGATAAGCTTATGCATCTCTATATGAAAATAATCTTCCTTCGGCAGAATGACAGCCACCTTGGACATACACTCCGAATCTATCAGAATATCGCCCAGAACAGCCTGCTCCGCTTCGGAATCATAAGGGAGTTTTATCCCCGAAAAAATGCCGCTCAGATCATTGTCAGCCAACGATAAAACCTCCCCTTCTCAATTTACTCGCATACCTCTGTAATGATCTTCGCCGTTATCCCCGTGTAGAGCTTGACCTCGCAGTCATACTTTCCGTACTGCTTGATCTCACCGGTGATCGAGATCTTTCTCTTATCGACAAGAATGCCGAATCTCTGCTTGATCTCGTTGGAGATCTCCTTAGGGGTGATCGAACCGAACAGTTTGCCGTTAGCGCCTGCCTTCGCATGGATAACGATCGTCTTTGCTTCAAGCTTAGCCTTTGCTTCATTTGCCTGCTTTATCTGCTGATCTATTTTATACTGCTTCGACTCCTCGGCATTTTTAAGTTCATTCATAGCCTGAGAGTTTGCCTCTTTAGCCAGATTTCTCGGGAACAAAAAGTTTCTTGCGTAACCATCGCTTACATTTACAAGTTCACCTTTTTTGCCCGAACCCTTTACATCCTGCAGTAATACTACTTTCATTGTATGTTCCTCCTCTTTATAGTTGACGCAGTGTCGAATCCTTCGCCTGCAACTTTATTGATCGCGTCAACAAGCTTTTCTCTCGCTTCGTTCTTCGATATTTTTCCGAGATTTGCTCCCGCCATAGTCTGATGACCGCCGCCGCCAAGCTTCTCCATAACAAGCTGAACATTGACGTCTCCGAGAGAACGCGCAGACACGCACATATTCTCGAGAGACTTATAAATAACATAAGACGCCTGAACATCCTGTATTGTCAGCAGCTCGTCGGCAGCCTGTGCCGCAGTCATTCTTATATCCTTATCCTCGTTCATTGTATCGTCAGTGCACGCTATTGCGCTGTTGTTATATATCTCAGCCTCGGATACAAGACGGGATTTGGTCTTGTATGTATTGAGCGAATCGGAGAAAAGTCTCTTGACTTCGACCGTATCCGCTCCTTTGCGCTTCAGGAATGCGGCAGCCTCGAATGTACGGACTCCCGTCCTGAGTACAAAATTCTTTGTATCAAGCATAATTCCCGCAAGCAGAGCCTCTGCCTCGGGGCGTGCAAGTGCGTCAGCGTTGATATACTGCACAAGCTCGGTTACCATTTCACTTGCGGACGACGCAAACGGGTCATGAAAAAATATGCTCGCATTATCTATGTGATTCACCATCATTCTGTGGTGATCGATTACAACAACATTCCTGCACAGCTTATACAGCTCCGGATCATCGACAAAGCTCGGAGAATGAGTATCCACTATAATGAGCAGAGTCTTTTCATTAACCTTGCTCCTTGCCTGCTCCGGAGTTATGAATACATAGTCGTACCCGTTCTCGATAAAATTATCGAGAAAGATCCTCGCAAGAGATGTTTCGATATTTATTACGATATTTGTTTTATTCGGGAATGTCTTTGAAATAACGCTCCACATGCCTACAGCAGAACCCACGGCGTCCAGATCCGACGACTGGTGACCCATGATATAGATATTATCCGCCTGAGTCAGCTTATCCATGAGCGCTTTTGCGATAACTCTCGCCTGAACCTTCTCGTGCTTTTCGACGCCCTGCGCCACTCCGCCGAAGAATTCATAATCATCTCCCGTTTTGATCGCAGCCTGATCTCCGCCTCGTCCGAGTGCCATATCGAGAGCCGCCAGCGACCACTGCTCGCTCTGAAGCAGTGATGCTGCGCCTCTGCCTATACCCATTGATATTGTCGTTTCGTTGGAATAATCGGATATTTTTATTGATCGTATGTCCTCAAGCAGCCTGAACTTTGTATCAATGGCAAGCTTGAGGTGCTTTTCGTCCATGATTATCTTATATCGACCCGTTCCGCTGCGCACATATACGGCGTCCATCGACGTCGCCCATTTTTTGATGAGTGATTCCGTCTTTATCATAGCCTGATTGACATTATCGTCCGTGATGTGACGCTCGAACTCGTCTCTGTTATCGAGATTTACGCTTGCAACCACAGGCCGTATATCATTATATAGATCTGCGGCGGTTTTGTAATCAGTATCATCTATGAAAAACAGCACATATCCGTAGGAGATCTCGGTTGCCAGGATTGTGTATCGTCTCCCTTCAAGAGCGGCGTCCGTTCCCGAATTGAGCAAGAGCGTCTCCATATCTATTCCGCCTGTATATATATCTATATTATCGCCGGCACACTCTCTGCCTCTGGATAATTTCCGCTTGAAGCTTGCGTTATACCAAAGAAGATCGCCTTCTTTGCCTGTTACGGTAACGGGTACCGTGAATTTTTCAAGATAGGTGTGATCTATCCCTTTTATACCTCTTGCAGCGTCTTTAACAACCTTGCTGACATATTTATGGTAATTAAAGCCCGACAGAATGATAATTATAGCAGCAACTACGGCAAGACACAAGTCAAAAATGAAAACATGCCTGTCGTATCGCCTTGCGGTAATTGCAAGAAGTATCATCACGGCAGAAAATAATAGAGTATGCGGCAAGAAATATATAGGTTTCTTCATAATGATCCAAACCTCCGCTGAGATGTATTATTATACGTCCATAATTATAGGAAGTATCATAGGACTGCGTCTTGTCCTCTCAAAAATCAACTTGGATATATCGTCCTTGACTCTGTTTTTGATCGTATTCCAGTCGTGTATATT
>CADBRK010000088.1 GCA_902797065.1 uncultured Ruminococcus sp. | reverse complement strand
TGGCTATCTGGTTGCAAACGTATTTCGTCTCTTGGAACAAGAAATCAAGTCTTTCATGAAGCTCTAATCGCTAAATTCTGATTTATTAAAAACAAATTTTACAAGGAGAACAGCAATGAATATTGAGTATAAAACAACGAAAGATTTTTCACGGGACGAACTTGAAGCTCTCTTTTTGTCTGTCGAATGGTCTTCCGGACATTTCCCGGATAAACTTGTAATTGCAATGAAAAACTTCAAAACAGTATATTCCGCATGGGATAACGATAAGCTTATCGGAATGATATGCGCCATGGACGACGGGATCATGAATGCGTACGTGCATTATCTGCTTGTTGATCCTTTGTATCAAGGGCAGGAAATCGGAAGAACCTTAGTCGAGATGATTAAACAGCACTACAAAGATTATTTGCGTGTTGCCGTGATAGCGTACAATGACGAACTGCATTTTTACGAAAACTGCGGTTTTAAAAAGAGTGTTGACGCTTCTCCCATGTTCATAACATCATTGTGGACATAACTGTAACTGTTACAAAACAAAAAACACGGAAAAGAATTCGTTCCTCCGTGTTTTTTTATTACGCTATTGTCTTGCCTTTTATGCAAAATACTCTCTCACATCAAAACCGCTCTCTCGTGCGATTTCGATCAACTCGTCATCATCTGCATTCTGAACGCGCGCAACTTCGCACATAGCGATCGGCGCAACCGAAAACGCCGCCGTCCCGAAATAATCCATAAGATCGCTCCTAAGGCTTTCCGTGTCAATCTTTCGGTCATCGTCGTCATAATACATTTTTGATCTCTCCTTACTCGTCAAGTTTTATATGTATTATCCTTTAATTTCAATCTCTCGAATACCCTTGCCGTGGTTATGGCGTCGGCATAGGCTCTGTGCGCCGACGGGTTTTTTATTTCGTAATACTCGCAGAGATCGGCCAGTGAAGGAACCCTTTTGCCCTTCGGCGATACTCCGAGCTGTACGGCGTACTTCATTACGTCGAAAACGGGGTTACGGATTATTATACCCACATACCTCGCCGCACGTGTAATGAACTTTATGTCAAACTTTACACTGTTATACCCAAGCAGTACATCGTCGCCGACAAAATCAAGGAAATCCGCAGTAACGTCCCACATCTGACGCTTATCCTTTACATCTTCGTTGGTAATGCCCGTTATCTGCTCTACAATTCCGGGAATACGCTTATCATACGGCTTGACAAGCTCGCTGAAAATGAATTTTTCCGAAGCGTCTATCTTGCCGTTTACTACTCTGATCGCCCCGATCTCGATCAGGCTGTCTTTAGTCGGACTGAAACCCGTTGTTTCGACGTCAAACGAAACATAAGTATCGAAATCCGGTACGGTTATCACGGGTATGGCAGGGTACTTTTCCTCAGGTATAGGAAAAGGAACAAAATCTCTTTTGCTTACGGCTATTCCTTCCATTGGTACACATCTCCTTCATAAAACACAGAATACGGTCGGTGCTGTTGTACGCTCGTGTCTATTGCAGGCAGCAGCATTTATACATTTATCAATAATATTATATCATATTTTGTGTACCAATATATGTACTTCTTGATTTTTCGGCTGTAAATTTTTCCGTCGAATTTTTATTTATTATGACAAAATGCCCGTTACCGTTTGTATTAATCAACTATTTCGTTTATTCGGAACACGACAATAAGCGCCAAAAATTTTTTTGATTTTTCTCGAATTTTTTTATTTTATGTGTGATATATCTCAATGCCCGATCGTATAGATAGTGAAAGGCCTTTACAGAGAGACAAACACAGGAAAGAAGGGAATAAGTTGGACAATATCGAGTATCACAGACTCGCATCGAAATATCTGAGCACCGTCTACAAAGCAGCCGTGAACTGCTGCGGCAACAGAGACGACGCAGATGATGCGGTACAGAATACTTTCCTGAAGCTTTCAAAAACCGACATGGTTTTTGAAAGCGACGAACACGCCAAGCGATGGCTCATCCGGGTAGCAGTCAACGAATGCAAAACGATGTTCCGATCGTTCGGCAGAAAAAAGGTATCATCAATAGAAGAGCTTGATACAGAGCCGTCTTATACAGACGATCACAGCGGCGAGGAACTGTTCACCCTTCTTGCAAAGCTGCCTCAGAATTACAGAGCGGTCATTCACCTTTACTATTACGAAGGTTTAACGGTGACGGAGATCGCGGAAACACTCGGCATATCACAGACCAACGTTCAGACACGGCTAATGAGAGCCAGAAAAAAATTAGAAAAAATTATGAAGGAGGAGGCGTGGATATGAACAGATATGAAAAGGTTGATAACAAAATGAAGGAGCTTTACGCCAACACATTCAACAATATGGACACGCCCGACAGT
>CADBRK010000087.1 GCA_902797065.1 uncultured Ruminococcus sp. | reverse complement strand
GAATTCAGGAAGCCAAGCTGTGTTTTCTGAAAATTCTCTATCCACTTAAGCATTGTACTCAGCTGCTTTGCAGCCGGTTTAACCGACTTGGAAATATCCATCGTGATATCCGCTATAGTTGCAAGCGGAATAATATTATGATCACAGTCGGCACAAGCTCCCGAAATGTTCGGCAGCTTTCCGGAATTATTATTCTCCGGATAAACCATCGCATAACGTCTTGTCAGATCAATGAAATCATATTGGTTTTTATCATTTCCTTTTTCAAACAGTAAACCTTTGTTGTCGTATGTTTTGATTTGTATATAGCCTTCATCAAGCAGCTGCTGTGCAGTAACGCTTTCGTCTATCGCATAAATATTGCTTGCGGCTGTATGATCATCAAACAGACCGTTCAGTTCCTCGAAGCACTTGTCAAGTTCGCCGATCTCTTCGCTGCACGCTTCTTCGCCGTCATCACAAATTTGTTTAATATTATCTGCAAGATCGTTGTTCGCAGTTTCAAGCAGATCGTCGAGATCAAGAAGGGCGATCGTTTCGTCGGTGAAACCGTAGTCTTTAAGATAGCTTATCATCTCGTCCTTTGTTATGGCAGAAGCTTCTTCGAGTTCTTCTGCAGCTTTATTCATTTCTTCTGCAGACGCATTGTATTCGTCCATAAGCTTATAGAGTTTATCGGCGTCGGCGTAGGCTTCGTCGTAGTCAACAATTTCTTCTTGCTCGGCACTAAAGTCAACCGAGATTTCAGCCGGGCGCGTATCTGTCGTATAATTGTAAGAGCCTATGAGCGTCCCTCTCGTTTCGTCATAAGTAAGGGGAACTCTGATAGTCTCCCCGGTGCTTGACGTTGTAAGTACCGCTGCATATGTTACCTTTGAAATATCGCCTTGAACGAATACCTCAAATGATAGTTTAGGATAATTCGGATTAAAGCTATAGTTTAGAGTATTTTCCTCGGGTGACAGGAAATTGACCGTCATAAGGCTTTCGGGCTTTCTCGCATCATACATATTCACCTTTTCGATAACTATAGCGTCACGGTTATATTCCAATTCTCTTATGCCGGATTTGATAACGCCTTCGCCCGTATCTACGGCGATATATATCTTATGATAAGATCGATTATGAGGTTCAATCAGCTCAAAACTTATATTATAATCGCCCGATGCATTTGAGTAAGTTGTTCCCGCAAGAGTTCCGTTGTCGTAATACTCGATTTTCTTATCCGGTATAGTTGTACCGAACGAATGCACGGTCGTATCTGCCACAAGTGTGGGAAGATAAAAGAACGATTCCTTCACCGAAACGTTTACAGAGTCTATCGTTTCGTTAATCGTTTCTCCGTTATTTGTGTAGGACAATCCCGCAGTAATAACGCAGTCGTCTGCCGCCTCAACGGTTTTGAGGGCAATTATCACGTAGCCGCTGTTTTTCTTCAGCGGAATGTGAATAGTATCACTGTCAATTACATTGAGATAAACGCTTTTTCCGTCAACGGTTACGCTGCTATGCGCCGGTTTAAGGTTGTTTGACGGTACAGACAGCTCAAGAGCAAGATCGTCTGTTACAATATTGTCTTTAAGCAAATAGTCAACATATACAACGGCATATTGTCCGATGGTAACGGAGCTTTTATTAACTCTGACATACGTTGAGCTCCTTTTGAATATGCTTGCTTTGTCTTCATCCATGTCGGGAATAACAACATCCTCAAGCTTGGTTGTCTTTCCGCGTTCTATTTTCACACTTGTTTTGATATAATCCTTGTTTTCTTCAAGACCGTATTTATCAAAATCCTCCGGAGTTCTCGGAGCACTGTAGCGGCCGCTTTTGTTCATCATAATAACGGTATAATCACCGTCCGGCAATCCTTCAGACAAAACTTGCTGCTTTTTGAGATTCAGTGCAGTAACCGAACATCCGTCCGTTTCCGAAAAGAGTATAGCCGTATTGTCTTTATTGTCCGTATTTTTCTGAACGATCAGAAGTTTGCCGTAAGGGATAAATTCCATTGATACAGCAGTATCCTCTCCGAGGGTGATAACCCGAGACTGCTCCTCACTGTCACCGCATACCGCCGTAACTTCGATAATGTCATTTTTACCAACTTCATTTGACGGCAGCATAAGCTGTAGGTTAGAGATGTAGAATTCTTTGACCTCTTTGCCGGTACTTTTATTTATGACTGTGAGATCAAAGTCGCCAGACATGGCATTATAATTTTCATGGTCGAGTTCTTTCTTTGTAAAATTGAGATCAACGCCGATATAATTGACTTTATTCATTGTAACGTTAAGCTCATCGGACGAAAGATTTTCAAAATCTTTGCTGTAAGTTTCGTGACCGGTTTTCTTAATTATGAGCGACGAAGGAACATCCTTAGCCGCAAGGGAAAATCTGCCGTCCTCATCGGTGACGGTCGTCAAAGTTTTTTCGATATTTTTTCCTATTTTCTGTGTTAAAGAAACAGACGCACCGTCAATGGATCTTCCGTCCTCGTTGAGTGCAATGCCTGTAAATACAACATCGGGTATTGCTTCAAGTTCAATTACAGACTTCGTTTTGACATCATCAACAGTAACTGTCTGTTCCGCAGGTATAAAATAGTTCTCTTCAAGAACTTTATACATAAACGAAACAGTGTATTTGAATGATTCGCCCATAACTGCATCATTCAGAGTATCGCCCTTATCTATATACTCTCCGCTCTCGGTGAACCATTGTATTTTACACGAATCGGTGAGATCTGCTCCGCTGACGCCCCGAACAGAAACTTCAACGCTGCACCTCGGTTTTATCTCTTTGAAATCTATACCGGCGTAATAATTGTTAAGTATTATATTGTCTTCCGATGCAAGAACCGTGCCTCTGTAGGACAGTATCTCTGCTTTGTAGGAAAAATTCGGATTGAGACCGTAAATTAAAATATTCTTATTATCTATAAAGCGGGTACAAAAAACCCTTTCCGAGTTTGTGTCCGACACTCTTACCAGCTGACCGACACACTCGTCCGGTACCTTGATCGTTATCACACCGTTCAGGTAGTCTGCCGAAAGATCGTATTTTATGTTGTTTGTCAGAGCATATTCATGTGCATAAGATCCGGGAGTGCATAAGATAGTAAGATTATCGGAATGGTTCAAAAATGCATTATCTGCGATCTGTGTTACGGAATCGCCGATATATATCTGTTCGAGCGATTCACAGCCGGCAAACATACTGTCGCTTATTTTTGTAAGAGAATCGGACAATTTGACGCCTTTCAGTGATGTGCAGCCCCTGAACATCTGATATTCAATATCCATGACCGAATCGGGGATAACTATACTTGTGAGATTTTT
>CADBRK010000086.1 GCA_902797065.1 uncultured Ruminococcus sp. | reverse complement strand
AGCAGTACGGCTATACCGACAGCGGATGTCTGTACAGCGAAGAGTAGAGTAAAAAAAGTTTGGAATGGTGAATATGATAATAAAATATATTATTACGCCGATAATTGCAACCGTTATCGGGTACGGTACGAACTATGTGGCGGTGAAGATGCTTTTCCGCCCGAGGGACGAAGTAAAGCTTTTCGGGCATACGCTCCCGTTTACGCCGGGCGCAATACCGAAAGGCAAACCAAGACTTGCAAAAGCGATAGGCAATGTTGTCGGCAATACTCTCATAACAAAGGAAGATATAAAGGAGAAGCTTCTCAGCGACGTTTATAAAACACGTATCACCGAAAAGAGCGCAGAGATATTCGGCGCACAGCTGCGCAGCGAGATCATGAAGCTCTCGAAAGCCGACGAAGAAAAGTATAACTCCATGAAGGAGAAAACATCGGCGACGATAACCTCAAAGATCATGCTGTCCGTCGGTGAACTCGAAGTCGGCGAGATGATCGCAAGTGAGTCTGGAAAGATCATCAAAGAGAAGATCAGCGGCACGATGTTCAAGATGTTCGTGAACGACGAGCTTATTAAGTCGGTCACAAAGATCATCGGCGACGAAGTGGAGAAGTATATCGGCGAGAACGGCGCAAGACTTGTTCGGGAACAAACCGAAAAGAAGCTTGACGAGATAGAGAAAAAGACGCTCTACGAAGTGCTTGACGGAGTAGGTATAGACAAAGAAAAGATAGATTCCGCAGTTTCCAATTCATACGAACAGGCGATAGACAAAATTCTCGATAAGCTTTTCGAAAAGCTCGATATTTCAAAGATGATCGAGGATAAGATCAATTCAATGGATATGGACGAGATGGAAGCCCTTGTCATGAAGGTCATGAAAAAAGAGCTTGATACCATCATAAATCTCGGCGCGGTGATAGGCTTTGTTCTCGGTATCGTGAATATGCTTATCAATATGCTGCTGGGATAGAAGTTTCCGAACCACAAACACAAAGGAGAATCACAATGACGATACGTGTCATCGGGGGAGGTCTTGCAGGGTGCGAGGCGGCGTGGCAGATCGCGCAGAGAGGTGCGGACGTTCTGCTTGTCGAGATGAAGCCCCGGAAAAAGACGCCCGCACACCATACGGATATGCTTGCAGAACTGGTCTGCTCCAATTCGCTGAAAGCCTCTGCGGTAAACAGCGCCGCAGGACTTCTCACAGAGGAGATGCGCCGTATGGGTTCGCTGCTCATGCAGTGCGCGGACGAATGCAGAGTTCCCGCAGGCGGTGCGCTGGCGGTAGACAGAACGCTGTTCTCGGATGCCGTGACCGAAAAGATAAAGAACCATCCGCATATAACCGTCGTATCAGAGGAGGTAACAGAACTTCCCGGGGACGGTATCAATGTTATAGCCACGGGACCTCTTACAAGCGACAGCCTTGCAGAGAGTATCAAAGAAAGGTTCGGCGGAGGGCTGAGCTTTTTTGACGCTGCTGCGCCGATCGTGACGGCGGACAGCATAGATATGGATAACGCCTTTTATGCGTCACGCTACGGCAAGGGCGACGGCAGCGATTACATAAACTGCCCGATGAACAAAGAGGAGTACGAGCTTTTTCACAGTGAGCTTGTAAAAGCCGAGAGAACGCCGCTGCACGGTGTGGACGTACAGAACCCGAAGGTTTATGAGGGCTGCATGCCAATAGAGGTAATGGCGCAGAGGGGAGCGGATACTATCCGTTTCGGCCCGATGAAGCCCGTCGGACTTACCGACCCCAAAACAGGCCGCAGACCGTGGGCTGTTCTGCAGCTCAGGAAGGAGAACGCCGACGGTACAATGTATAATCTTGTCGGATTCCAGACAAACCTGAAATTCGGAGAACAAAAGAGAGTGTTCGGGCTGATACCCGCACTCAGGAATGCGGAATTTGCACGTTTCGGAGTAATGCACAGGAACACGTTCATCAATTCTCCGAAGATACTTGAAGCTTCGTTTAACGTGAAAGATAACCCCGATATGTTCTTTGCGGGGCAGATCACAGGCGTAGAGGGATATATGGAGTCGGGCGCTTCGGGACTGCTTGCGGGTATCAACGCATACAACAGGGCGGTAGGCAATGATATGCTGGTACTGCCCGAATACACGATGATAGGCGCACTGGCACACTATATAAGCGACGGAACAGTCAAAGACTTTCAGCCTATGGGGGCGAATATCGGTATACTGCCCCCGCTTGAACAAAATATCCGTGACAAAAAGCTGAAGGCGCAGGCGCATGCCGACCGTTCATTGAAATATTTTGAATAATATAAATAAGTGCGGCTCTTTCTTTAACAAAAGAAGGATACGCACGATCGGATAAAGGAGACGAGATAATGAAGATCATAGTTGACGCATTCGGCGGAGATAACGCCCCTGTCGAAATACTCAAAGGCTGCGCTGCGGCAGCAGAAGACCACAGCGATCTGGAGCTTATCGTTACGGGTCCCGAGGATCGGATAAAGAAAGCAGCGGAGGAAAACGAGATAGACATCTCAAAGCTTACGATAGCCGACTGCGAAGATGTTCTCACAATGGAGGATCACGCAACCGACGTAGTAAAAAAGAAGAAGAACAGCTCGATGGCCGTAGGGCTAAGAATGCTTTCCGAAGGCAAGGCGGACGCATTCCTTTCGGCAGGCAACAGCGGCGCTCTTATAACGGGCGCAACGCTTATTGTCAAGAGGATAAAGGGCATAAAGCGACCTGCATTTTCTCCGATCATTCCCAAAGCCGAGGGCATGTTCATGCTCATAGACGGCGGCGCGAACGCAGAGTGCAAAGCCGATATGCTGCAGCAGTTTGCGATAATGGGTTCGGTATACCTCGACAAGGTTATGGGCGTCAAGAACCCCAGAGTAGGTCTTGCAAACGTCGGCACGGAGGATCATAAGGGCGATCCGCTGCGCCTCGAAACATTTGCGCTGCTCAAAGAGACTCCCGTAAACTTCATCGGCAATGTCGAAGGCAGAGACATTCCGCTTGACGGCTGCGACGTTCTCGTTACCGACGGCTTCACCGGCAATCTGATACTCAAAACATACGAGGGCGTAGCTATTGCGCTGATGGATAAGATCAAGAAGGTGTTCAAAAAGAGCGCAAAGAACAAGCTTGCCGCAGCTATGGTATTGAAGGATATGAAGGAGCTGAAGAAGACAGTCGATTCCGATGTATACGGCGGCGCACCCATACTCGGAGCCGCAAAGCCTGTTTTTAAAGTACACGGCAATGCGTCCGCAAAGACGGTTCAGTACGCCGTTGCGCTTACGATGGATTATGTCCGCACAAATGTTATCGCGGAAATCGAAAAAACAGTTGCCGAGATCGCTGCCAAGGGGTGATAAGCGTGCAGAAAGCATTTATTGACTATAAAAAAATCTATGAAGCTATTGGCTATACTTTCAAAGACAAGAACCTTGTCACCACCGCATTGACTCATTCGTCATACGCAAACGAACTGCACGACGGCACACTCTATAACGAGCGCCTTGAATTTTTGGGCGACAGTGTGCTTAGTATCGTCGTGTCCGATTACATATACTTAAACTGCCCCGAACTGCCCGAGGGCAAGCTTACAAAGCTGAGAGCGTCTCTTGTGTGCGAGAAGTCTCTCTATCAGTACGCAAAGCAGATTGACCTCGGTTCGTATATCAGGCTCAGCAGGGGCGAGCGCAACTCGGGCGGCGACGACAGACCGTCCATACTCTCGGACGCATTCGAAGCGCTGATCGCAGCGATCTATCTTGACGGGGGTATCGAGCCTGCAAGGACGTTTATTCTCAGGTTCGTCGTGCCCGATATAAAGAGCAGCAAGCCGAAGAAATTCAAGGATTACAAGACCACTTTGCAGGAGATAATTCAGAAGAACCCCGAAGAACGACTTACATACGTTCTTGTGAAGGAAACGGGTCCAGACCACGACAAGCACTTTGTCGTAGATGTACACCTCAACAGCAACGTGATCGGCAAAGGCGGCGGCAGGAGCAAAAAGGAAGCCGAACAGCAGGCTGCAAGAGAAGCCCTCGAACTTATGGGGTACTGATATGAAGCACGGCAATATATCGGTATTCGTGCCGCACAACGGCTGCCCTCATCAGTGTTCCTTCTGCAGCCAGAAAAGCATTACCGGCGTACACTATCAGCCGACGCCCGATGATGTTGACAATGCCGTGAATGCGGCGCTCTCGGGAAGAAAGCTTTACGATTACGAGATAGCTTTTTTCGGCGGCAGCTTTACGGCGATAGACCGTGACTATATGATAAGTCTGCTCAAAGCGGCGTATAAATACGTTCAAAACGGTACGGTCACGGGGATAAGACTTTCCACACGCCCCGACGCAATAAGCCGCGAGATACTCGAAATACTGAAAAGTTACGGCGTTACGGCGATTGAACTCGGCGCGCAGAGTATGTGCGACGACGTACTCGAAAAAAATATGCGCGGTCATACCGCCGCCGACGTTGTGAATGCGTCACGGCTGATAAAAGAATACGGCTTTTCTCTCGGGCTGCAGATGATGACGGGGCTTTACGGCAGCAGCAGGGAAAAGGATATATGTACTGCCGAAAGAATTATTTCGCTTTCTCCCGATACGGTGAGGATATATCCCACCGTGACGATCAGGAACACCGTTCTCGGAAGATTGTTTGAAAGCGGCGAGTATGTTCCCGATACTCTTGCGGAGTCGGTTGAGCTGTGTGCTTTTTTGCTGAAATTATTCATGCAAAACAACATAGAGGTTATCCGACTTGGGCTGCATTACAGCGAGGAGCTGGATCGTGATATGCTGTCCGACAATTATCACCCCGCATTCAGGGAGCTGTGCGAAAACAAATTGTTTTATGATATGTTCCTTGAAGAAGCAAAAAGAAAAAACATAACGGGCGGAGACGTTGCCGTGACGGTATCACCCTGCGCCGTTTCAAAATTTGTCGGGCAGAAGAGATCAAATATAATAAATCTCTCAAAACTGGGATATAACATTAAGATCGTGCAGGACGTCTCTCTTCCTGCATATCGGATAAAGGTGATACAATGCTGCTAAAATCATTGGATATACAGGGCTTCAAGACCTTCCCCGATAAAACAAAGCTTACCTTTGACAACGGCATCACGGCGGTAGTCGGACCCAACGGTTCGGGCAAGAGCAATATAAGCGACGCAATACGCTGGGTACTCGGCGAGCAGTCTCCGAAATCTCTGCGCTGTTCAAAGATGGAGGACGTCGTTTTCAACGGCACCGACAGCCGAAAGAAGGTAGGCTATGCCGAGGTCACGCTCACCATAGACAACAAAGACAGATCTCTGCCCTTTGACGGCGACAGTGTTGCCGTTACGAGAAGATATTACCGTTCGGGCGACAGCGAGTACCTTATAAACAAAGCCGCAGTCAGGCTGAAAGATATTCACGAGCTGTTTATGGATACGGGTCTCGGACGTGACGGCTACTCTATGATAAGCCAGGGCAAGATCGACAGTATCGTCGCCTCGAAAAGCGAGGACAGGCGAGAGATATTCGAGGAAGCTTCGGGTATCTCCCGTTACAGATACAGAAAAACGGAAGCCGAAAGGAAGCTTAATCAGACGGAGGAGAACCTTCTCAGACTCCGTGATATTCTGACGGAGCTTGAGGACAGAGTAGGCCCTCTTGAAAAGCAGGCGCAGAAGGCGAAATCTTATCTTGAATTTGCCAAAGAAAAAGAAGGGCTTGAGATAGCCTTGTGGCTCGACACGATCGAGAAATCCGCAAAGATTCTGCGTGAACAGGAGGATAAGATCTCCGTTGCAAGGGCGCAGCACGAAACTGCGCTGCAAACGCTTGATGACATCGAAAAGGAAACCGAGGAGATATATACGCAGACAGGCGAATACTCCTCAAAGATGGACGAGATACGCAGAGAGAATGCAGAACTCGAACAGCAGACAAGCGAGATAAACGCAAAAGTCTCCGTTGAGGAGAATAACATAAAGCACTGTCTCGAACAGATCGAGAGATTGAAAAAAGAGCTTGAACAGACAGACCGTGACAGCGAAGAGATAAAACGCGAGACGGAAGAAAAGAAGAAACGTATCGAAAAGCTGAAGCTTGATCTTGAAGAGAAAAACAAAGAATTATCCGAGGTCACTTTCATGCTGTCGGGTATCATGGAGGACGACTCAAAGAGTTCTTCTCTTTTGCAGAAGCATAATTCCGAGCTTACACGCCTTAATACGGAGCTTGCGAATGTACGTGTCGAGAAGATCACCGCCGCCGCAGCTATAGCCGATGTAAAGTCGAGAGTCGTCAATATAGATAAAACGCTGCTTTCAAAGACAACTCAGCTTGCCGAGCTTGAAACTGCGCTCGGAGATTACACCGAAATGTCGGGCGAACTCTCCCGGGAGCTTATCACTGCGCAGAATACTCTGAACGGCTGCGAAATGCTGCTTGAAAAAAGGCAGAAAAAGCGTGACGAGATCAAGGAACAGGGCAGCAGGCTTAAACTCGACATAGGGCAGGCGGAGCGTCAGATCGCATTCCTCGAAAACCTCGAACGCAATCTCGAAGGCTTCACACAGAGCGTCAAAGCTGTAGTTAAGGAGTCAAACAAAGGCATGCTTTCGGGCATACACGGACCCGTTTCGAGAGTAATACAAGTACCCGGAGAATACGCCCCGGCTATCGAAACTGCGCTCGGCGGAGCGATGCAGAATATCGTTACCGAAACGGAAGAGGACGCAAAGAGGGCGATCTCTTTCCTGAAAAAGCGCGACGCAGGCAGAGCGACATTCTTGCCGATTTCAACGATAAAGGGCAGCGAGCTGAAAGAAAACGGACTTGAAAACGAAGAGGGCTTTGTAGGTATCGCAAGCACGCTGTGCAGCTGCGACGATAAATACAAAGGTATACTCAGGTCTTTGCTGGGCAGGATATGCGTTGCGGATAACCTTGACAACGCAGTGAATATCGCAAGACGTTTCGGGTATCGTTTCAGGATCGTTACGCTCGACGGTCAGGTCATTAATGCGGGAGGTTCGCTCACGGGCGGTTCGCTCAATAAAAAGACGGGGCTTCTCAGCCGTGTCAGCGAAATAGAAAAAGAGAAGAAGAAGCTGCAGAAGCTTAATGCCGATATAGAATCTCTCAGGAAGATATTTGTCGAAGCTCAGTCGGAATGCGGCGCTGCGGAGGCGAGACTTATCGGGGCGCGCGACGAGCTGTCAAACGTCAGAGAGGAGAAGTTCCGTGTCGAAACCGAGATAAAAACGTCGGGCGACAGGATAGCTGTTATAAAGGCGGATATTGAAGAACTTGAAAAGGAAAAATCCGGCAGCGAGAACAGATTATCCGAACTTGAAGAAACGCTCGGCACTGCCGAAGAAAAGCTTTCTTCACTCGAAAAGGATATTGAGGCGGCTCAGAGCAGGATAGACGTTGTTTCCGACGATCTTGCGGAACAGACCGAAAAGCGTGAAAAGCTTACAGGCAGACTATCCGAGATCAAGCTTGAGATCGTGACCGTCACAAAGGATATTGAGATAATCGAGGGCGAGATCAGAGCCGCCGATACTCAGAACACGGATAACAAAGCGAAGAAGCAGTCTATTCTGGACGAAACGGAAGATGTAAAGGAACAGATAAAAAACACCGAGAAGATCATTCTGTCATACAGAGCGCAGTCGTCAAAACTGCGGCACGACTGCGTATATAACAACGAGAAGATCGCACGGCTCAGTGCAGAGCGGGCAAAGCTTGAGAAGCGTTCGGCAGAGCTTCGCCGCATGGAGCGTGAAAGCTCCTCGGAGAAAGAAAACATAGGCAGAGAGCTTGCAAGGCTCGAAGAGAGAAAAACAAACCTGCAGAAGCAGTATGACGATATTATTAAAAAGCTTTGGGAGGAGTATGAGCTTACCCCGAGACAGGCGCAGGAGACGACAATAAAGATCGGGAATATCTCCGCCGCCCAGAAGAGACTCTCGGAGCTTAAATCTAAGATAAAAGCACTGGGCAGCGTGAACGTCGCAGCGATAGACGAGTACAAAGAAGTTTCGGAACGCTACGAGTTTATGAAAGCTCAGGTGGGAGATGTGGAGAGATCAAAAAAAGAAATACTCTCACTCATAAACGATCTCACAAAGCAGATGAAAGAGATATTTGTAGAGAGATTTGCCGAGATCAACAAGAACTTCGGAGAGACGTTCACCGAGCTGTTCGGCGGAGGAAAGGCTTCGCTGTCGCTGACGAACGAGGAGGATATTCTGAATTCGGGCATAGATATAAAATGCCATCCGCCCGGCAAGCTTGTGTCTCATCTGGAGCTTTTGTCGGGCGGCGAGAGGGCGCTCGTTGCGATCGCTTTGTACTTTGCGATAATGAAGGTAAGCCCTGCGCCGTTCTGCGTTATGGACGAGATCGAAGCCGCGCTCGACGAGGTAAACGTAGACCGTTTTGCGCGTTATCTCAGACGCATGAACGACAATACTCAGTTTATTCTGATAACGCACAGGCGAGGTACTATGGAGGAAGCAGACGTCCTGTACGGCGTTACAATGCAGGATGAGGGAATCTCAAAGCTGCTGGAGCTTCATTCAAGCGAGGTTGCGGCAAGCTTTACGAATCTGAAATGATGAGGTTGGAACATGCATCCGTTAAAACACTTTATAACCATCACAAAGCACCGCCGCAAGGTGATCGCCTGCTGCTTTAAAGCGGGCATACCTCTGCAGGGGCTGCTGCACGATCTTTCCAAGTACTCACCGACGGAGTTCTTTGCGGGGGCAAAGTATTTCCAGGGGAACCGAAGCCCCAACGAAGCCGAAAGAGAGGCGAAGGGGTACTCCGAAGCGTGGATGCACCATAAGGGCAGGAACCGCCATCACTTTGAATACTGGACAGACTATAACCCTGCGACGAAGCAGCTTGAAGCTGTCGAAATGCCCGTCAAATATGTCAAGGAGATGTTCTGCGACAGAGTTGCCGCAAGCAAAACATACAAAGGCAAGGAATACAAAGACGGCGACCCTTACAGCTACTTTCTGAAAGGCAAGGACAAACGGAAGATTCACCCCGATACGTCCGCATTGCTTGAGAACCTTCTCTATATGCTGAAAACGAAGGGCGAGGACGAAACCTTCCGATATATACGTACGCTTGACGAAAAGCCCGACCGTAAGGAGCAAAACGGCGTCGGCAGACAGACAAAATTTACAGCACTGTTTGTTGCGGTGATCATGGCAAGCGCAGGTATAGGTATATACTCCGCAGTGAACGGAATTGTCGGCAGCAAAGCAAAATCGGGCGCACTTACACCCGATACGCCCGATATTGTACATACGGCTGACATGCCAAAGCTGCCCGAGACGATCGACGAACCCGAAGAAGAACCGCCCGAACCGTCCGAGCCTGAAACTCCCGACTACGTGATACACGAGTATGCAAAAATACCCGAGAAGTATGAGATAAAAGTCAAGCACGTTACACAGCGTGACAAGCTTATAACCGGCTGCGAGCTTATCAGCACAAAGACGGTACTCGAATACTGGGGCAAGAAGGACGCTACCGTTGATAACATGATAAAGCATATGGAGCAGGATAAGCTTCGAGTGTCGTCGGACGGCGTATTGTACGGTATGTCGCCTGCGAAAGCGTTTATCGGCGACCCGCACCAGCTCAGCGGATTCGGCTGCTATCCGCCCGTAATAAAGGACATGGTAGAGGATTTCGGGTACAGCGATATTATTACCACAGAAACAACAGGCATGACTCTTCGCGAACTCTGCGAGGAGTACGTTATACAGGATATTCCGCCGCTGATATGGGCGACCGACTGCATGGTAGAGCCGTACGACGGCAACAGCTGGAAGCTTGTCGGAGAACGGGGAGTCATTACCGACGAAACATTCGTATGGCCGCTCAACGAGCATTGCCTTGTTCTTGTCGGGTATGATAAAGACTGTTACTATCTGTGCGACCCTCTTGATTACAGAGAGGTGGTAAAATACGATAAGAAGCTTGTCGAGAAGCGATACAACCAGTTGGGACAGATGAGCCTTGTCATAAGAATCGACAGAAGCGATAAAAAGAAGTAATATATGCCTTAAAGCTTGAGCCGTAATTTGTGTATTTCGTGCCGCTTTTTGGCAAACCAAAGATTTTTTGCATTATGAGTTGCATGGCTGCGTGCAACTCATGATTTTTTTGGTGGTTTATTGAGAGGGGGTTCAATGAGGCAATTGGAAAGATTGACATTTATAATTGAAAGTGGAAAATAGGAAATTGAAAATGCTCACGCAGATACCCCTTTGTCGGTCGGGAAGCCCCGACGGGCAATACGCACACAAACGTTATTGATAATCAAAAAATATAGCCTGCGTCTTACTGTACTTTGGACGCAAGCTTTGAAAGCAAGAATATTATTGAATTCAGTATGTGTAATACCTGCAGGCGTTTGCCTGCAGCGAGCTTAAAGTAAGATAATTAGATAATATGGTTGTAGGGTTGTAGGGTTTGTAGGGTTTTTATATAAGTGTGTATAGAAAATAAAAAATGTAAAAGGGTTTTAGAAAACCCTACGAACTATACGAACCATACGAAGTTTGAAAAAAACATACAACAGTATTTGTAACTAAGCTGCTTTGCAGATACCCCTCTGTCGCTTTGCGACATCTTTCTCCGCTCCCGTCGGGCGTTTGCCTGTATTTATGTAGGGTATGTATAGTTTATATATAAGTGTGTATAGAAAAATAAAAAGTAAAAGGGTTTATAGAAAATCCTACAAACCCTACATACTATACATTTATGCCGCGAGTTTTGAAGCAAGAAAACCAATAACCGGGTACGCGGAATACCTGCAGGCGT
>CADBRK010000085.1 GCA_902797065.1 uncultured Ruminococcus sp. | reverse complement strand
CTACTGTTATCGACATTTTCATCACCGTTATTAGAATACACCTTTTTATCCCTGTTTTCAAGTTTCAACGATTTTTGGGGTTGAGCCTATCTTTCCGTATTACAGCTGATTCTGCGGCTCGGTGTACGGCAGGATAGAGATCTCGAGATTGCCGTTTTTAAGTCTCAGCTCGTCAATGAAGCGCTTCTCTTCGGAAGGGTCTTTCATGCGTATCTTGAACGAGAGTCTGAACATTGAGCCCATGCCTGTTGTTTTTACGCCGACGTTCTCATAGCTTGAGAGGAAGTGCGCAAATGTATCGTCGAACACGTCCGTATATTCAAGCGATTCGGGGATAGTCACTCTGAGCAGCTTATCCATAGACATACTCTTATGCTCGAATACGGGTATAAGCGAAAGTATGAAGTATATTGCCGCCATTCCGAGGAGTATTACAATGCCGTAGCCTATGTAGCCCATACCGAAGGCTATGCCCGAACCCATAGCGATGAGTATCGTCACAAGCTCGTCGGAGCTGCCCTGTGCACTCCTGAAACGTATCAGGCTGAATGCGCCGCCGATAGCAACGCCTGCGCCTATATTGCCGTTGACAAATGTAATTACCGCAGCTATCATGAACGGCAGCACCGCAGCCACCGTAAAGAACCTTTTTGCCGAACGCACTCTGAACGACATCAGCCATGCATAGATAAAGCCCGAGATCAGGGCAGCGCCCGCCATTATAAAGAACTGCGGCGCAGTCACCGTTGTTGTATAAATCGAATCAAACATAAGTATTACTCCTATCCTCAAATATTTCTTATTTTTTCCATTTGCATTTTGTACGCCGTGCCGTACTTTGAAAAGCTGCCTTTATATATCTTCCCCTCGGAGAGTATCGTCGCCAGCCATATCGGCACTGCCTGCTGAACCTTGACTTCGAGTATCGTGCTGCCCTCGGGCAGAAGCGAAATCCCGTCCATTGAATGAGTGAGATTCAGCTCGTCCGCTCTGTATCTCGGGTTGTGGTCGATGGTGAGTCTGAGATCGCCGTCGGGCTGAAAATATGCCACCCTGTCATATATAATCAGACATGCGGGCGCAAGCTCTTTGTAATAATCACGGAAATAAGTTATCTCGCTGTTTATCTGTCCGCCCGCGCAGATGTCGCCCTCGCCGTCAAAGAACTTATTCACAAGCGGTATCGTGGACTGTACTCTGCGTTTGTAAACTATACCGTAAGCCTTGCGTTTAAGCTCCAGGAATACGGGCGAACTCTCGGTAGCAAGTCCGTAAGAACGAAGCCTGATCTTTTCTTTGAACTTCGGCTTCTCTATGGACGTGCGTATCAGGCGGTAATCGGGCGTATCGTAATAGAGTGAGGCTATTGACGTAAGACCGAACTTGTCGATCTCCATATGACCCTTCACAGCCTCTTTGAAATACTCCGTCTGTTCCGCCGTAAGGATATATTTCATCTCGTAGCGCTTCATTACTACGATCGGCTTCTGAACTTCTGCCATGACGTCACCCCCCGTTACAAAGCGATCGTGAGAATAAATTCTCCGCTTGTTACCTCTGCTTTTACTCTGCCGTCCATTGATCTTACGGCGTCCTTCACGAACGAAAGCCCCAGCCCTGCGGTGTCGAGAGTGTCGGCATTATCGAGAGTAACAAACCTGTCGAACACTATATCGAGCGAACCGGAAGGAAGATCGGTATCGTTTGTCTGAATCAGCTTTATTCTTTCGTTATCACGCAGAAGTGTGAACTTAGCTTTTGTCTTTGCGAACATCAGCGAGTTATTCACAAGCTCCCTCAGAACTCTGCGTATTCTGTCCTCGTCGCCGTGAACGGTGATATTATCCTCTATATCCATGCAAAGGTCAATCTTCTTCTCGTCGAACTTCGTTTTGCTGCCGTCGATGACCGCCGCTGCGATCTCCGAGAGGTCTATCTCCTCTGCGTTCTTTTGGTCGTAATCAATGACAGACAACGCTCTGAGGTCTTTGACGAGAGACGTCATTTTGCGAACCTGCCTGTTTATCGAGCTTGTGTAATCGGTGCAGCCGCTCTCCTTTTCGATTATCTCGGTATCGGCATTGATTATCGTCAGCGGAAGCTTGAATTCGTTCTCGACATTTGCGATAAACTGCCTTTGCTTGCGGTCTGCGTCCTCGAGCGGACGAACAAGTTTTTTGCTGATAAGCTCCAGTATGAAGAAGCTTACGAGCAAACCTATCAGTTCTCCGCATACCGAGATTATGAGTATTCTGTAAGACGGCGAAAGCTCGCGCCCCTGATCTATGACCGTAACGTACGTTTTGTCTTTGATCTTATATATTCTGTAGCGGTATGTTCCGTTTGTCCAGCCCGTGGAGTTTACGCTGTTCTCCTCCAGAAGTTTCCTTGCCCAGACAGCCCCGTCGTACTGATCGACAGCCGATAAATTGTAAGCGATATTCTTCGCTCTGCCCTTTTCGTCGAATCTGTACGTAAAATATCTTACCGATTTATTCATCTCGGGAGACTGCGGACCCATAGGTCCCATACCCTTCGGCGCAGCCGCCGAACCTCGTGCGGCTTCATCGTTAGTTTCGGTTTTATTGTCCTGATCGGAATGTTCGGGAGGTTTGTTCTTATTGTCCTCGCCCTCGAATGTTCCGTGTCTCTCCGCAAGTATCTGCGTGATCTTGTCTGCGTCGTCCGCCGCCATTGTGAAATTGAGTCCGTTTATAACGGTAAGCATGACCGTAAGCAGAACAAATATCGACGCCAGCGAATACAACACGATTTTTCTTCTGACTTTATCCATTATTATTCACCAACCTATAGCCCTTTCCCAATATATATTTTATCCTTGAATGCTTGTTAAGGCTGCCGAGCTTGCTGTTAAGCGCGCTGATATACACGCTCTCCGATCTCACATTTATCGGCGTATCTTCGCAAACTGCCCTGAGAACATCTATCTCCTCGTTTGTTACACGGACGCCCTCCATCGAAAAGCAGCTTGTATCTATGCTGACTTCGCCTGTCCTGAACACCTTGCCCGACTGCTTTTTCTCAAGCAGCGTTTTTATGAGCGATCTCATCTCTTCGGGCAGGAACGGTACGGGAAGATATGAACAAGCTATCTGAGAACCGCACAGCATTTTTGACGTCACACGTTTGCCCGATATGACGATCGTCGGAACGCCCTTGCCGTACAGCATACCGAGGATACGGCTGTTTTCGACTCTCGGTAAGCTTTCGCCGATCACTGCAACGTCAAACTTATGCGACTCTATGAGCGTTATCGTTTGTGTACCGTCAAACGATGTGCATACGTCTGCGCCGTCAAGTTCGAGCAGCCTGCTGTATGAATGCAGGAGATCTCTGTCCGATACGGCAAACAGTATTTTCAAGTGTATCACCCTCTCTTTTTCTCTCTGTATTTATTTTACATTACATTCCTTTAAAAAAACTTAAAAACGCACTTTAAATTGACTTAAAAAAATAAGGACGCAAAGAATTCTGCGTCCTTAATCATACAATCAATATATTACAATAATTCCGTCCTGCGGAACAGTACCGCTCAGCTTGCCGCCCGCAGCGGTAAATTCAGCGCCCGTGACCTTATCCTTGTAAGTACCGTCTGCAAGGACTGTCGCAGCTCCGTCGATCTTGAACTCGCCCGAGCTTTTGTTGATGATAACTGCGCCCTTGTCACCTCTCTCTATCATAAGTACCTTCTTATCCGAATCGAGATTTGAGAGTGTTTCGTCAAGCCCTGCCATCTCGTTGCGGAAGTGGTTGAGCGCAGATACGTTGGGACTCTTGTAGCCGTCCGAACCGACGTTGCCTATTACATTCTTGCCCCACTGGCTGTCAAGAGAGCTTCCGTCGGGTCTGCTGAAGAACAGCGGTGCGCCGCCGCTTCTTGCGGCGATGACAGCCCAGCCGAACTCAACGTCGGATTCCTCGAGAGTCTCCCATGTGCCGTCGTTGCAGTAATTGTCGTGAGACTCTACCCATGTTACCATGACGGACGGGTCAACGTCCTTTGCGGAATAAGATTCTATTACCGAAACGCTCATGTTGCCTGCGGCTGCTGTTCTGATATTCTTGCCGTACGCCGATGCCGTAACGCCCATGATCTTTGAATAATCGGCTATTCTGTCGCACTCGCCCTGGAGTATCTCGCCGTACTGGAACTCTGCGCCGTTATCGAGAACGACAGTCCAGAAATCGGACGCATACTCGGGGTCGTCGTCGGGCAGTTCGATATGCTTAGCGGCGTCAAATCTGAAACCCGACGCGCCTGTTTCGATTACTTCTTTAAGGTAATTCAGCTCATACTGCTGAATGGCGGGATCCTGCGTATTGAGGTCGGCAAGTCCGAGAAGATCGTTCTGCGTAACCTGCTTGCGGCTCGATGTGCTGCCGATCTCGCCTCTGTCGTGGAAAGGCTTTTCGCACAGATCGAGAATATTTCGCGAAACAACCGAACGGTCGCTCGAAACGTGATTAAGCGGTACGTCAACGATGATCTTAAGCCCTCTCTTCTCAGCCTCTTCGCAGAGAGTCTTGAACTTATCCTTTGAACCGAGCTGATAATTGCCGATCGTATAATCGGTAGGCTGATAGTGATAGTACCACTTGCCCTTATCGTCGTCGCTGTAAAGGCACATTCCGGCTTTTTCGCCGACTTTGCAGAGGTTGATCGGCGACGTCTGGATCGAAGTATAGCCTGCTTCTTTTATGTCGTCAAGATGTTCGGTGATCGTTTCAAAGCTCCATGACCATGCGTGCAGTATTGCGCCGTAGTTCATGGCGATAGTGCCGTCGTCGTTCTTCTGATACGAACCGTCAAAAGGCTTCTTCTCCTCCGGCTCGGACGCTGATGACGAATCGGCGGAGCTTGTCGAACTTTCTGTTTCCTTCGATGTACTCTCGGACGAAGCCGCAGTGCTTGTCGAATCCTTCGTTGTGCTTTCGGACGAAGCCGCCGTAGAATAAAGGCTCGGGTCTCTCGGCGGAGCAATTCCCGGGGGTGTTCCTCCGCAGCCTGCCAATACAGCCGACGCAGTTGTAAGCAGTGCCAATAATATGCTTACGGTCTTTTTGTTCATAATGTACCACTCCTGTTTTAAATTTATAATAACGGCTCAGACATCATCAAATAATACCGTGTCGTCGCCAAAAAATTCTCTTTTGAAGCTGTCGTCTTCGTACTCGTCATCGCGTTTGGGGTACGGCAGCTTCGCGTACACTTCTCCGACTCTGTCACGCATCCAGAGAGACGGCGTGATCCTCATCGAATATCCGCAGCCGTCGTCGCACACCCAGTCGAACGGCTTTGCCTGCGGCAGACCGTACACGGACAGCAGCGTCATGATAACGCCGCCGTGAGTAACTATTACGGCATTGGTATTACCCGTTGAGATCAGACCGTCAACGATCTTCTGAAAAATATTGCATACTCTGCGTGTAAACTCCGCTCCGCTCTCGCCCTTCGGCGGTTTGACAGATGTGTCGCCCGCAAGCCATTTTTTGAAGTCCTCGTTTGCGCTGAGACTATCTGCAGTCCTGCCCTCCCACTCGCCGAAGCTGCACTCGCACAGCTCGTTTATAACTATCGGCGGAATAGCGGGATAGAGTATATTGCAGGTCTGCGTACATCTTTTCAGCGGGCTTGTAAAGACAACGGGCGTTCCGGGATAGTCAAAAGCTTCGTCAAGCTCTTTGAGTTCACGGATACCCTCTTCGCTGAGTGGAACGTCTTTTGTGCCGACGTACACTCCCCTGCGTGATTCTTCGCACGCGCCGTGCCTGATAAAATGTATCCGGTATGATTTCATATTTATTTCTCTTTTCTCTTTACAAATTGTAATAATTCAATTATACTGATAGTATATTTAAATATAGAAAGGGTGTTTGGGATTGAACAAGGATTTTCCGAGAATAATAACGCTTCTCCGTGAAGAAAAGGGGCTCAGCCAGAAGCGTGCGGCGTCCGACTTAGGTATATCTCAGCCGCTGCTGTCTCACTATGAGAAGGGCATACGTGAATGCAGTCTTGATTTTGTTGTAAAAGCTGCCGATTATTACGGCGTGACATGCGACTATCTGCTTGGCAGGAGCGTCAGCCGTACTGCAAACGCAGGCGCAAACAATTATAACGAAGACGATCTCATAACAGAGGACACATACACGGGCAGCAGCAAAATAAGCCCCATTGTGAATTTCAACAAGCGTACCGTGTTCCACTCGCTCACGATACTGTTCGATCAGATCGACCGCCTTGATAACATCGGGCTTATACACGAATGCTCGTCATATCTCTTCGGTTCGGTATACACCATGTTCAGGACGATATATTCGTCTAACCCGAAAAACCCGAAGGGTATCTTCTCTGTCCCCGAACATACTTATAAAGGGCGTGTACATGCGATGCAGTCAATAACCGAAAGCAATACCGAAAGCATAACTCACGGTCTGCCGATCTCCGAATACCGCAGCCTTGACCGCACGAAGCAAGTTGAGATGTCCCCGGAGACAATAGAGGAACAATACTCCGCAATGTCGGAATCACTGTTCACGCTGATACAGAGTACCGAAAAAAGAATGATGAAATAGACAAAAACGGAGTTCCGATCAAGCTTAATTCCTATTGTAACTCAGATCAGAACTCCTTTTTGATTTTTACTCTTCGGGGTTTTCGTCGGCGCTGCTCACGGCGTCCGAATCCGACGTTCTTCTCTCGGTATCCGTTGCCTTGGGTTCTGCGCCCTTACTTACTTTTATTACCAAAGACGAACCGTACTCAAGCTTATCGCCCGGCACGTGCGCGTCATAACCTATAACAAGACCTTTTTTAATCGTTTCGCTGTACTCGTATATCTGAGTTGTAACAAAGCTTTCGTCTCCGAGGAGCTGCGCTACCTGATCTACAGTTTTGCCCTCGATCTTCGGCAATTCTCTCTGCTTTGCGCCCTTGCTTACCGTGATATAGAGTGAATAACCCTGTATCTCGTCGGAATAAGCCTCGGGGAACTGCGACGCGATATATCCTTCGGGAACGTCGTCGCTGAACTCCTCCTCGACAGCTTTAAGCAGCTGATAGTCGGAAGTCTTGCCTGCTTCTTCGACTGCGATCTCGTATTTTACTCCTACAAGGTTGGGCACGGTAACCACCTCGCCCGTTGCCTCGACTTCGCTGTCGGAGCTTACGTTCTCGGGTTCAAACATTTTTGCGAACGGATTTTCCTGCAGCCACAGCGTACCGATAATAACGAATATTACAAGAGAAACTATGCAGGAGATAACGCCGTAGATACTGCTGCTGGACTTTTTCTTCCTCTTTTTTGAGGGCATATCGTCGTCATCGTCGTCCATATCGGGCTGAGACATCTCTTCTTTGATCGCCTTTGCGGTAGGCGCGGCAGAAAGCTCCGCCCTGAGATCCGCAAATGTGGCAAGTCTTTTCTCCTGATCGAACTGTAAACCGCTCGACAAAGCCTGACGCACATAAGACGGCAGATTCTTGTTGATAGCCGTGCTGATAAGCAGTCTGTTATCCTTGCGGCGCTTTTCCACATCTTCGGGAACGCTGCCCGTAAGCGCATAGAAAAGCGTTGCGGTGAAGCCGTATATCTCTGTGCTTTCGTCAAGCACGGAATAATCGTCATACTGTTCGGGTGCGGAACAGCCCGAAATAAGCATAGGTTTGAGATCGGTGCCCTTTTTTCTCATATCGGAGATCGAGAAATTCTGCAGCTTTAACTGTCCTTCCGAATTGATCTTGAGATTTCCGGGGCCTACTCCGTAGTGAGAAATGCCGTTTTTGTGCATTTTCTCAAGAGTGGAGAGAAGCGGCATAAACAGCGATCTTGCGGTCTCCCAGCTTATATGATCGCCGCACTTTTTGATATAATCCGCAAAGGGAAGAAGCGACTCTCTCTCCTCTACAACGTACGCTGTGTTGTTCTCGACAAAAATATCGGACACCCTGATAACAGCAGAACAATCCTTCAGCCTTGCAAGCGTTCTGTTATAATCGAGATACTTGCTGAGCAAACGCTTGTACGCAGCGGCTTTCTCGGCATTAAGAACGATCTTGTTGCTCTCCTTCTTCCTTGCGCACAATCCGTTGGGAAGAAACTCTCTGATATTTACAACGGCGTCCATACTGTTGTCGTATGCGATATATCTTGTACTCTCGTTGCTGCTGAGAATCTTTTTGCCAATAGTATATCTGCCCTTCTGAAGCTCTGCGCCGAGCGGCAGGAACGGCATATTCTGTTTTGTGGCTGCGTCAAAACCGCAGCGCGGACACTTTGAACTTTCGTCATCGAGTGGTCTGAAGCATCCGTAACAAATCTTTGACATCTAATCACTCCATAAAACTTTATAATGATAATTCTTTTCCAAAAAACAAAATTACTCTATTCTAATGAATTATATCACATACCGGGCATTGATTACAACCACTAATAACGTCATTAATGATTACAGTTTTGTAAGTAACGATATTACTGTTCGGCAAGCTCGACAATATGCTCCAGCAATTTCTTTTCTTCAAATAATTCTTCGTATATCATCAGGTCTTCGTACTTGAACACATTGAATATGACCTTGATACTGCTTTTATGCTTCTTTTTATATGACGACACTGTTTTTAAGGCTATCTTTGCGGCGTCATACTGAGGAAACCCGAACACACCCGTAGAGATACAGCAGAACGCTATGCTGAGGCAGCCGTTTTTCTCTGCTGTCTCAAGGCACTTGTTATAGCACGATTCGAGCGTTTTTTTATGCTTCTCGCGCACAAAGCCGTTTATTCTCGGACCCACCGTATGTATTATGTACTTTGCGGGAAGATTGAATGCAGGCGTAATTTTTGCCTGTCCCGACGGTTCTTCGTGACCCTGCTCTTTCATCATCTCGTCGCAGTAATTTCTGAGCTGTACGCCCGAATATGTATGTATGCAGTTATCTATGCAGTTATGAAGCGGCTGAAAGCAGCCGAGCATCTCCGAGTTGGCGGCATTGACGACGGCGTCGCAGTCAAGCGTGGTAATATCGCCCTGCCAGAGATACATCTCCTTTTCGATCGGTTCAAGATCGTTTATATGCGTGATACCCTTCTGCGCTATGGCGTATTTCAGGTATTCGTCCTGTATTTTCAAAAACTCATCGCTTATCGGAGCAGGCTCTCTCTCGTTCATAAGCGTTCTGAGCAGGTTTTTTTGCTGAACGGCGCTTGTGGGAATCCTCACTATCTTTGCGTTTTTCTTTTCCGCAAGCAATTCTTTTATCAGATAAACTCTCCTCTGATCCTGCGTCATCCGATCCGCCCCCTTTTCTTATATATTATATCCTATTGTGATGGATATGTCTATGATTTTTTATATTCTTAATTATTAATTCACATTTTAGAAAAATTTTAATGTCGGATTATTGACAACAATGTCTGTGAGTTGTATAATAGGTATAGTTTGAGGGTAATAATAATTACTCAAAGCGGAACACACGGAGAGTTGTTCCGCTTTATTTTTATGCGGCAGCGTACGGAACATTTTTTGCGAATACCCGAATTCCTGCGTAGTAACGCATAGCATAATATGATCGAAAAAATCACATCAAGCCGATTTTAAGGGGATAACAGAGAAATGGATATATTCATAGCGTTATTTATAATGACTGTATTGTACCGCCTCAAAATAAAAAAGCCGGGCAAGCAATTCGCAGACGACTATTTTTCGCCCGGACAGTGCAGGGCATTAAGGGGAATATTTGCCGTTGTAGTTGTTCTTCACCATATTTCAAACATAACCGAAGGCGGGTTTTTATTTGACAGGCTGTACCATTTCGGTGTTCTCGGCACAGCGGGCTTTTTTATCATATCGGGGTACGGACTCACCGTGCAGCTCAAAACGAAGCGTGAAGCATACCTGAAAGGGTTTATCCCCAAGCGTCTCGGTGTGATCGTTATTCCTTATGTCATTTTCTTTGTGATATATTATCTGTACGAGCATTTCGCAAACGGCTGCACGATACAAAAAGCGCTGATCTCGCTTTATAACGGCGATCCGATCGTAAAGAACTCGTGGTATATCCTTGCGATCATCTATCTGTATATCGTGTACTACATAAATGCGAAGCTGTTTTTCACAAAGAATAAGACCGTACTGTTTATGATCGGCAATCTGACCGGAGTTATTATATATATGCTGATGTGCCGGAGATTGCACTACGGCATGTGGTGGTACAACACAGCTCCCTGCTTCTGGGCGGGCGTCGTACTGTCTGTCTGTGAAAAGAAAATCCTGAAAGCTCTCAAAAAGCATTACACACTGCCGCTGATTATAAACCTTGCGCTGATAGCGGCTTTATATGCGGCGAAGGCATCCACGAAAAGGGGCAGCGGTATAAACTATTTTATCACGCTCTTTTTTTCGTTTGCGATGGCGGTGTTTATACCTCTTATATGCATGAAGGTTGATTTTTCCGGAAACACTCTGATGAACAAGATCGGCGTATTCTCGCTTGAACTGTACCTGCTCCACGGTCTGATAATAGAGATCGTCCAAAAAATAAGCATTCTGAATACAGATGAACCTGTATTTACGCTGTCGGTGCTTGTTATTTCGATACCTGCCGCCGCAGTCATACATATACCCATAGAAAAGCTCTGTTCGCTGTACAAAAATAAGCTCGGCGCATGTCGAAAAAAAGCTGTATAATTTGTGTTTCCGCACAGTATTTTCATCATGATTTTGTCGAATCATATAAGGAAAAAATGATAATTGAGCAATATTTCTAAAATTTCTTGTAGTATTTGCTAATTGTACACAATCATCAAATATGATATAATGAACAAAGTACGCAATAGATTTAAAACGGGCGGTTATGTGTGATGCGGTTTTTCTTCAATTAAAGCAGTCGTTTTCATACCGTCCGGTTTTTAACAATGGTGGTGAAGATCTTGGATAAAATTGATTTTGTTATTATCTGGGTCGACGGAAACGATCCCGAGTGGCAGAAAGAAAAGAATTTATACGACAAATCGAATAAAACGGGTGACAGCACCGAGATACGATACAGAAGCTGGGATAATCTCCAGTTCTGGTTCAGAGGTGTCGAGAAGTTTGCGCCGTGGGTAAACAAGATCCACTTCGTCACATGGGGACATCTTCCCCCGTGGCTGAATACGGACAACCCGAAGCTTAATGTTGTTAATCACAAAGACTATATACCCGAGAAATATCTGCCTACCTTCAACGCAAATACCATTGAGCTGAATCTCCACAGGATCGAAGGGCTTGCCGAGCAGTTTGTGTATTTCAACGACGATATGTTCATAACCGCACCCGTTAAGCCCGAAGACTTTTTCAAGGACGGACGTCCCCGCGATACATACGCTTTAGACTGCATCTTTTTCAGGAAAAAGAGCGCAGGTTTCTTCAACGGCAACGACATCGAGCTTATCAACACACATTTTGTACGCACGCAGGTCATGAAAAAGCATTTCTTCAAATGGTACACCCCCGCAAACGGTATAAAGAGAAATATCAAGACCATCGCCCTGAGTATGTGGCCGTGGTTCCCGGGAATGTACTACAATCATCTTCCGAGCAACTTTTTGAAAAGTACCTACGAAACGGTCTGGGATATTGAAGGAGATGTTCTTGACGAAACATGCAGCGATAAGTTCCGCACAAAGAACAACTGCAATCAGTGGCTTATAAAATACTGGCAGCTTGCGGAAGGAATTCCGATCCCGAAAAGCACAAAGGGCGGAAGATGTTTCCACATCACAGATTCCCTCTTTGACGAGCTGCTCAGATCAATAGAGAAAGGCAGATATAAGCAGATCTGCGTTAATGATACGATAAACACATCCGACTTTGAAAAACAAAAACAGCAGGTAATAGATTCGTTTACAAAACTTCTTCCCGATAAATCAAGCTTTGAAAAGTAATAAAAGGAGTATCGCATGTCAAACAAAAACGATTACAAATTCAAGTTTTCGGTAGTTATACCGGTTTACAATGTAGAGAAATATCTGAAAGAAACCGTAGATTCTGTAATCGCTCAGACAATCGGATTCAAGGAGAATATTCAGATAATATTTGTCAACGACGGAAGCCCCGACAACAGCGAAGAGATATGCAAGAAATATCAGAGCAAGTACCCCGATAATATCGTATATGTTCTTCAGGAAAACGGCGGCGTAAGCTCCGCAAGGAATAACGGCATAAAATACATCGAGGGAAAATACGTAAACTTCCTTGACTCCGACGACTGCTGGAAGAAGGACGCGTTTAAGCTCGTATATGATTTCTTTGAAGAAAACCAGGATCAGATAGACGTTGTAGGTGCAAGAAAACAGTTTTTTGATGCAACAACGGGCTATCACTACCTTGACTATAAATTCAGCAGCACCAGAGTCGTTGATCTCCTCACCTACTACGAAATGATCCAGATGGACGTTACAGGCGCATTTATAAAAGCCTCGGCTATCGGTGACATCAGATTCTCGACTAATCTTAAATACGGCGAGGACTCTCAGTTTATCAACTCGATCATTCTCGACAAGTGCAAACTCGGCGTTATCCGCGAGGCTGTTCACCTTTACAGAAAAAGAAGCGACGAAAGCTCGGCTCTCCAGAACGAGCTGAAATCCGACAGCTATTATTTCGATTCGCCGAAGTATTTCCATAAGGATCTTATCGAACAGTCCAAAAAGCGTTACGGCCGTGTTCTCGAGTTCATTCAGTACATCGTAATGTATGATCTGCGTTGGAGACTCGGCAAAGACCTGAAAGGTATGCTTACCAACGAGAAATTGGAGCAGTACAAAAGCATCATTAACAGTCTACTTCTCGAAATTGACGACAGGATCATTCTCACTCAGAAGAATATGGGTGTCGGAGCGAAGGTATATGCTCTCGGCATTAAATACCGGAGAGATATTACCAAAGAACTTGAATACGATCACGGAAAGCTGTTCTTCAATAATATTATCGTGATGAATCTTCTCGAAGTGAGATCGCTGCTCATTTTCACTTTTATGGAAATTCAGGACGACGTGCTGTACATCGAAGGAAAAGACAATCTCTTCCTTGATCGTGCGGATTATTCTTTCTATGCGACGGTAAACGGAAAAGAGTACACACCCGAGCTGTACCTCACCGAAAAGTACGACACGCCGATCATGGGGCTTAAAGCTTTTGACGGCAAGGGCTTTAAGTTTGCGATACCCGTAAAAAAAGGCAGAGAAGACAGCATTGAATTCTTCCTGAAATATAAGGATACCTACATTACCAGGATATATGTTGAAATGGGTAAATTTGCCCATATCCCGACGCTCGGCAAAGATTTCGGATACTACTGCACGGGCGATTATATCCTGAAAAGAGTCGGTAAAACGCTTAAAGTTATTCCTTATAAAAAGAGAAGGCATTTGAAGTACGAGCTTCAGTACTGGTCTCATCTCAGGAGAATAAAGCGAGGCTATCTGATAAAACACCGTCTGCTCTACTTCCTGATGCGTCCGTTCAACAAGCACGTATGGCTTATCTCTGACAGACCCAACAAAGCAGGCGATAACGGCGAGCACTTCTTCAAATATGTTCAGAGTATAAAGCACAGGGGCATCAAGCCGTACTTTGTTCTTCAGAAGGACAGCGAGGACTATGAGAGAATGTCAAAAATCGGCAAGATCATAGATTTCGGTACCGCAAAGTTCAGACTTATGACTCTCCAGAGCGAAAACGTCATTTCGTCTCAGGCAAGCGAATACGTTCTTAACCCCTACGGCGGCGACAGACTCTGTATGTCCGATCTGTTCAACTTCAACTTTGTGTTCCTTCAGCACGGAATAACAAAAGACGACATCTCAGGCTGGCTCAACAAGACAAACAAGAACATAAAGCTTTTCGTTACGGCAGGTAAGCCCGAGTACAGATCGATTATTGACGGGGAATACTTCTATACCGAAGAAGAGGTAAGGCTTACGGGATTCCCGAGATTTGATAATCTCACAAGAATGAGCAAGAATGTCAAGAAGAAGATACTTATCATTCCGACATGGAGAAAATCTCTCTACAAGTGCGTTGATCCCAAAACAGATACCAGCGTGTACTACGATAAGTTTAAGGAAAGCGATTTCTTTAAATTCTATAACGGACTTATCAACAACCCCAAGCTTGTTGAATGCATGAAGAAGAACGGCTATGAAGGTCTATTCTGCCTGCATCCGCTGTTCACGGAGCAGTACGTTGACTTTACCGAGAACGATGTTTTCAAGGTAAACCACGGATATGTTGATTATCAGACTCAGTTTGCCGAAAGCGCGCTTCTCGTCACCGACTATTCCAGCGTATTCTTTGACTTCGGCTATCTGAAAAAGCCTGTTGTATACTCGCAGTTCGATAAAGAAGCGTTCTTCAAAGGTCACTCTTATTCCGAGGGTTATTTCAGCTACGACGACAACGGATTCGGTCCTGTATGCCGCGATCTCGAAAGCACGGTAAATGCCGTGTGCAAATACATCGAGAACGACTGCAAAAACAGCGATAAGTACATCAAAAGGATCGAAGAATTCTATCCGTTCTTTGACGAGGACAGCTGTAAGAGAGTATACGAAGATGTTCTCAGACTTGCAGATAAATAATATATTTAAGGGACGCTTTTCACCGAAGCGCCCCTTTTTTTATCATAATCAAAGCAAAAGGAGGGTCACAATGCCCTCCTTGATTTTTCAGATTATTTTTTCTCTGCTATCCTCTTATCCATCTCTGCCTTCATATGTTTTGCGTACTCGATATTGTTCTTTGCCACAAATACCGGCGCAGGGCCGAAAGGATTGATGATATATCCGCTGTGCGCAAGACCTATCTCGGCGCACTTGTCGAAGTTCAGAACGATAGAATTAGGCGTCTTTCCGCCCTCGAAAAGCGATTTCCATCTGCCGAGCGCGGCAAAGTCCGTGAACACCGCAAGCATCTTCTCGTCTTTGTCCTCGGGATTTGTAAGCAGCTTGAAACCGACTTTTGTGTTCGGCGGGATCCTCATTGCGCCGTTTTCCGTTGCAAGAGGCTTCTTTTCAAGCTCTACGGGAGTAAGGTAACCGGTCGAGAATACGGTGAATGTAAAGAGATCGGCAAACATTCTGTCGTTTATCAGGCGGTGATATTCATATGTAAGTCCGAGCAGGAACGGATTGTCAAGCGGCTTTGTCGGATGTATCGCAAGCTGGGGAATGATATTCGTAACGACGGAATACTTCGGCGCTTTTTCCTTTTCTGTTACTGCGGACAGTTTCAGCCCGACACGCTTATCGGTGACAAAGTCAACCTTTTCACCCTCACCTATGCTCTCGCCTTCGAGAAGTTCGATCTCATCAACCGAAATGACCTTGCTCTCCTTGAACATCGGGTGCAGTATGAACACCTTGTCGCCCGTGTTGATCGTACCGTGCAGATTGCCGCCCACGATAACGCCCTCGTTGTTGTCAAGCTCCTTAATGCAGTCGATAACAAGTGTAAAGCGAGTTGTTTGCGGCTTCTCGGAAGTGTTATCTTCCTCCTTGCTCTTTGAATTAATATCTATGACCTTGTTCTCATCAGCCTTAGCTTCCTCTTTTACTTCTTCCTTGACTTCTTTAGTTTCCTCTTTTGTTTCTTTTTCTGTGTTTTTCTTTGAAAACTTATCAAATAAGCCCATTGTCATTATCTCCTTTTTATTATAATCCCGCAAGCTCGATCAGTTTATTCAATCGGTGATTAAGCCCCGATTTGCTGATGGGCTTGTCAAAATGTTCACATAATTCTTTCAGCGATACGAGAGGGTATCTCTCTCTCATCTCGGCGGCTTCTCTCAGTTCGTCGCTGAGTTCGCCGAGACGTCCGTCGGAACGGAGTATTTCAATCGCTTGCACCTGTTTTGCCGCAGCCGAAAGCGTTTTGTCCGTATTTGCGATCTGAGAATTTATCGCCCTGATACGGTTATTCTCGGCATTGCGCAGGATCTTGACCTGCATGATCGTCATGCTTGCGCCGCCTGCGCCCATCATCGTGAGCAGATCGGAAATATCCTCGCTGTCCTTGATATATACTATATAATTGCCACGTCTTACAGAGATCTTCGGCGTAATGCGCCTGCCGATAACGCTCTCCCCCGCTTCTTCGATGAACCTGCAAAGCTCCTCCGAAAGCACCTTGTGCCTCACGCAGAACTCAAGCCTGTATTCCGTCTCGGGTGAAGAAACATTTCCGCATGTAAGGAACGCCCCTCGAAGGAATGCGCCCATACAGACCTCAAAGCCGATATTTGCTCTGTTGATCCTGAGGTTTATATCGGTTACGCTGTGCCCGCACTCGCAGAACACTTTCTCACAGTCATTCTCCGAAACGACAGCGACCCTATACTTTATACTGTCATTGCCTCTTGCCGACAGTGTTTTGCTTATTTCGACTATTGCGCCCGTCTCAGATGTAATAATATCCGCAAAGCGGTTGGCAGCATCTTTGCTCTCCGTACGGAAATATATCTCTTTGGGCGTAAATTTTTTTGCAAACAGCAACAGCCCGTACGCCTCAGCCCACCCAAGTTCGGGAGGGTTGAGTTTTGCTTCGCTTAATTCTTTTTTTGTCTCCGATGAAAAAGACACTGAGATCCACCTTAAGCCTTTCCGATGTCCCTGTGATGTACGCTGACTTTATGCTTGTTCTCTATCAGATGATCGTAAACAGCCTGCGTGAGCGCAACCGAACGGTGCTTTCCTCCCGTACAGCCGATCGCTATCACAAGCTGGGCTTTGCCCTCGTCTGCGTAAAGCGGCAGCGTGTAGTCTATGTAATCTATCATCTTTGCCATCAGCCCCTGCGTCTGCTCCCACTTCATAACATAATCCCTGACAGGCGCGTCAAGACCGTTTTTGTATTTCAGTTCTTCGATATAGAACGGATTGGGCAGACACCTTACGTCGAACATAATATCCGCTTCCGTCGGTACTCCGTACTTGAATCCGAACGATACGCATGTAACGGCAAGCGCAGATATTTCGTTTTCCAGGAACAAAGTCGAAATTCTCTCTTTAAGCTGTGCGCTCGAAAGATACGAAGTATCTATCAGATAATCGGCAGACTGCTTTAGCTTCATCAGCAGACCTCTTTCCAGGTCTACAGCGTCGCTTATAGTGTATATGGACGCGTCCGGGCAAAGCGGGTGTTTTCTTCTCGTAGCGCGGAACCGTCTGACGATAACATCGTTGCTTGCGTCAAGGAACAGCGTCTTATAGTGGTAATTATCTTTCCTCAGCTTTGCGACAGCCGCCGAGAACTCCTCGTAGAAATTACCCACACGGATATCGAGGACCACGGCGATACGCTTCATTCGCATATCCGAAGATTTATCGCACAGCTCGTAAAAAGTACTCAGAAGTGCGGGCGGGATATTGTCAACGCAGTAAAAGCCTATATCCTCCATGGCGTGGAGAGCCGACGTTTTGCCCGCGCCCGAGATACCGCTTACTATAATAAACTCCATACAAATCACTACCTTAAATTATATTCTTCTGATCTCGCATTCAAGCGTGACGCCTTTGTTTTCTTTGACGGTTTTCTGTATGTGTTCTACCAGGCGGCAGACGTCGCTGCACGTTGCGCCGCCCTTGTTGATAATAAATCCTGCGTGTTTTTCGCTTACCTGCGCTCCTCCGATACTGTACCCTTTGAGTCCGCATTCTTCGATCAGCTGACCGGCATAGAACCCTTCCGGGCGTTTGAAAACGCTGCCTGCGCTCGGGTAATCAAGCGGCTGCTTTGTTTTTCTTCGTGTCATGAAATCGTCCATGCGTTCCTTTATCAGCACGGGATCATCGACTGCAAGCTTAAAAGTAACAGCAGTGATGACGTAATCTTTATCCGAATATACGCTGTGACGGTATGAAAAGTCGTTCTCTCCTCCGACATATGATCCGGTAATGCCGTCGCTTGTTATGTATGATGTGGAGAGAATAACGTCCTTCATCTCTCCGCCGTACGCACCTGCATTCATAAACGCTGCGCCGCCGACTGTTCCCGGAATGCCCCATGCGAATTCTATTCCGCCGAGGCTGTGATCTCTCGCAAATTTGCACAGCGTCGCAAGAGTAACGCCCGAGCCGCACCTGACGATCTCGCCGTCGGAAGTGATGCTTTTGAAGTCGCCTTCAAGCTTTAGGACAACGCCGTCATAACCGTCGTCATCCGCAAGAAGGTTCGAGCCGTTGCCGATTATCATGCGCTGTACACCGTGCTCTCTGCAAAGTGCGAGCAGCTGAGAAAGCACCGTTATACTCTCGACAGTGATAACCGCAGACGCAGCCCCGCCGATCTTGAATGTAGTGTACTTCGACAGCGGTTCGTCACGCTTTACGCAGCAGCCCAAAGCTTCGGCAGCCGAAATGACATGTTCTGTGTTTTTATTATTATTCATATATATCCTCGCATTAATCGTTTTGTTATATTTATAATTGTCTGAGCGGCAAATTATGCTCGGTAAGATACTTCTCGAATCTCTCGACAGGTGAATTAACTACCAGTTCTTCGGGGAAGTTTATCTCCTCAAGCATACGAAGCGAACCTTCTGCTTTGCCAAGGTCTGTCATAAAATGCGCGTCGGTGTTCACAATTACGGGCGCGCCGACTTTTTTGCATATCTTTGCTATTCTGATACAGTTTTCGACGCAGTCCCTTTTTCTCTTGAACGTTGCGTCGTTTATCTCCACAAGCTTGCCCTTCTCGGCAAAAACAGGTATTACCTTCTCGTAATCATATGCAAAGAACGGCGAGTCGCTGTGGCCTATCACATTGATGTACGGATTCTCCGCCGCATTGAGATACAGAGCAGTACAGGTTTCTATAGTGGGCTTGATAATGCTCATGTCGAGCGTGGGCAAGTGGAGCGACGCCACTATCCATTCGAGCCTGTCGAGATTCTCTTTGGGAAGATCGAGATTACCGTCAAAATCTGTTATGTTCGCCTCTGCGCCCATAAGAACTCTCACTCCGAGATATGTAGAGGGTATAGCGGCGAAGTTATTGAAATACCATTCTCTCGGGCAGCCGGGCATAGCAGGGCCGTGGTCGGTGATACCTATCGCATACAGACCTATATCCGCCGCCTGCCGTACCATCTCGTTTACCGTGCCGTACGCATGTGTAGACGCGATGGTATGAGTATGCATATCTGCAATTATTTTCATATACTGCCTCCTTACTCGTTGCCTGCGCCGAGATCGTACGCCATCCCGAGTTTTGAAAGCAGCTCTTTAGCCGCATTGTAGCCCATCTTCTTCTGTCTGTTATTCATGGCGGCCGCTTCGATAATAACCGCAAGGTTACGTCCGGGCTTCACGGGTATGGTTATCGTAGGTACCTTGTTGCCGAGTATCTCGATAAACTCCGTATCCATGCCCATTCTGTCGTATATCTTGGTATTGTCCCAAAGCTCAAGCTTGATTACCATATCAATTCTTTCGGTCATCTTAACGGCGCCCATACCGTAAATACGCCTTGCGTTGATAATGCCGATACCTCTCAGCTCGATGAAGTGGCGTATATTTTCGGGGGCTGAACCTACAAGCGTTTTGCTCGACACTCTTTTTATCTCCACGGCGTCGTCTGCGATAAGACGGTGACCTCTCTTGATAAGCTCGATCGCCGTTTCGCTCTTACCGATACCGCTGTCGCCCATCAGAAGCAGACCTTCGCCGTATACTTCAACGAGTACGCCGTGACGTGTTACCGTGGGCGCAAGGTGTACATTAAGAGATGATACAAGCGAAGCGGTAAGGTCGGACGTTGCCTCGGAAGATACAAGCAGCGCAACGCCGTACATTGCGGCGACGTTCTTCATCTCGTCAAAGGGCAGCAGCCCTCGGCAGAAGATCATTGCAGGCGGAACGAGCGACAAAAATCTCTCCAGAGACTCGGTACGCTCTTCCGGGGTCATTCGCTCAAAGTAATAGTATTCTTTAAGTCCTATTATGATAAGTCTGTTTTTGTCAAAATAATCAAGATAACCCGTCAGTTCAAGTCCGGGTCTGTTGTAATCCGCAACCGTCACGAGAATATCCTTCGGGTCTTTCGGAGTATAGATGATCTCCAGAGAAAATTCTTCGATGATGGTTCCCAACGTTACCGAGTTTGCCATATAACCATTCCCCTTCTAAAAAAAAAATGAAACGTACACTTTCTTCATCTTAAATCTATTATACAATATTTTCATATTTTTTTAAAGGGGTATTTCAAAAAATAGTTTCTTAATTTTTTGTTAAATAACTACAAATAACGCAGGCTAATTATTAACAATTTTGCATTTGACGTTAACATTAACTTCGCAGTCGGATAATAATTCTCTGTACACCTCATACGCATTATCGCTATTCCTGTTAAAATTCACCAAATGACGCCCCAACTCAAAGACGTCGTCACGATTATTTTTCAGTATTGTTTCCGCAGAATCATTAACGAGACGTTCGAGGTACCGTTCAATAATGCCGCAGACTTCATCATCGTGCAGATGACCGGCGTTTTCCGAGATAACGATATTCAGATCACTGACGGTGTAGAAAGCGATCCCGCCGCCGTTATAATCGACGGAAATATGATTTCTGCACTTCTCCACACGGCATGAAACGCCTTGCGCCGAAAGAACGCTTTCATCAAGCTTGCCGTGCAGAAGCTTATATGCGGTGAAGCTATCGTCATCAAGCATATATACGCCCTCACAGCCGAACACCGCCACGGTCGCCAATCGTATGGTATCGGCGCATTTCAGCACCGTTACGGCAGGAGTCCTGCATGGGTCGATACGTGCGTTTATATAGCTTAACAATGTGTAATCGTTGCTTTTGACCGAGAATTCGGGAGATATAGACGTCAGCGTATCTATCGGCATGACTGAGCCGTCCTTCTCGAATCTCAGAATATCCCCGGCGGTCGTCCGGCTCAGATACAGCTTAACGGAAGGGCGCACATCCGATCTTCTCATGAAATAGTCGGCGGCAATATCCATATCCTCCGCCGAATCGTAACCCACCGTTACCGCGCTGAGCTGCCCGAAAAACGGTTCAAGACCGATACTGTTCTTTATCTTCCCCACAGCGTCCGCTATACTCGCGCCCGACACGGCAAAACATCTGTTTTCCTGCTTATCTTCGCCCGAAGATGTATCTGTATACTGTACCGTGACGTCATACCCGTCTGTAGTTTTATCTACGCCTATGCCCTTGACGATAAGTCTGTCCTGTATCTCGGTTTTTCCGCAGCCCGACAGCGCAAACGACGAAAGAACAGTCAATAGTGCCAGCACAGCCGCAGCAGTACGCTTTTTCCTGCGTGGTCTGTTAAAGACAAGGAACAGCCCGGGCAGTATAAACACTGTCAGAATTATCAGCAGCGTAACAAAAAAGTGATCGAGCAGAATATCTCTCAATTCATCGTATTTGAACGATACTGCCGAAACTGCCGTCACTGTTATCACCCCTGCAACAAATACTCTTTTTGCCGTTACCGATTCATACGTCATATACATAACCTCTTTGAGCGACGAAAGCAACACCGATATATTTATATATATACCTATCACCCACAGCATAAGGAAAAGCACGTCAAGCCTTTTGAACGAACCTGCCTCAAGCAGCTGCGCAGATGTATAAAACGGGAACTTTGTATAATTTGAATACTCGCCCGATACGGCATATGTCATTACGGCTATCGAAATACACAAAGCAAACGACAGTGTTATCCAGATATTGACGCCCTTGTGCGGTTTTTCTTCTGCGGTTCTCCCGAACATAAGCACACACGGCAGCAGCACCGCACCCGACAGCGAATACACCGCCGATCGGCTTATATCGGAAAAATCAAGCGAATAGACATACGAGAAGTTCAGCATATCCGCACGAAATATCAGCGAAATAAAAACAAACAGCACGGCTGCGCCCGACAGCATTGTGAGTATGACCGTACTTCCTGCGATACCGTTTATTCCCCTCTTTGCAGACAGATAACCGCATACGGCTACCAGAACGGCGAACAGAGTAACGGGAAGATTATTGTCGATATACGTTTTTATGAATATTGCGCCGATAATTATCGTCACGGCAGCGGCGTACATAAAATAGAGCGAATAGACAACGGACAACACCGCATTTAAAACGGCACTCCCCGATTTAGCCTGTAATACTATCGGGCTATCGAATTTCCCGAAATAGCGTTTGAGCGGCAGCGTAATCAAGAACATAAAAATAAAAACCGCAGCCTGCGATACGGCGTATATCAGAATATTGATCCTCCCTGCGGTAAACACAGAGTACGACAGCGCAGTGAACAGCGAACCCGAAAGCAGGATACATACCCATTCGAGAGAAGTCGGATTGTTTTTGTGAAGCATATATCTGATCTCCTTATTCCTGAATACCAATTTCCTGAACCTTCATATTACGTCTTGACAGCGTACTCCAGCTTGCCCGAACGACAGTATCCCGCATACCGAACAGACCGAACGGCGATACAGGCGCAAAAAACGGTATTCCGAAGCTTGATTTCGACGACAGGTACGTCAGCAGCATACACAGCAGAATCACAACGCCCCATATGCCGAACGCACCAGCCGCAATTATAAACAACACTCTGAGTATCGCAACGGACGCGTACAGATCGGGTATGATATACGAGCATATCACCGTCAGCGCAACGATCATAAGAGTAGGCGCACCGATAAACCCCGAATTAACTGCAGTGTCGCCGATGACAAGACCGCCGATAATACTCACCGCATGCCCGAGAGTTTTCGGAAGCCGCAGCCCCGCCTCACGCATGATCTCGTATATGAATGTAAACAGCAGCACCTCGGAGAAGATCGAAAACGGCGTGTGCGATACCGCCCCGGAAACCTTCGTCAGCAGCTGCGCCGGGAAGAATTCGGGATTGTACGACGCAAACGCAACATACACCGCCGGAAGAAGTATCGCCGTGAAAAACGACAGATATTTAAGCAGACGGGCTATTGTAGAGAAGAACGGTCTGTTTGTGTAATCGTCAAAGGTGTGGAAATTTTCGGTCATAAGATGCGGCACATACAATACGCTCGGAGTGCCGTCTACAATTATAACTATACGCCCCTCACAGAGTTTGGCGCAGGCGGTGTCGGGTCGTTCGGTCACACCAACCGTCGGGAACATGGTATTGTCGCCGTCGTCGTCGATATAAGACAGCAGATAACCCGACGCAAACAGCGTGTTCAGATCGACTTTCTTCAATCGTGTTCTGAGCGTGTCGAGTATCTCGTCGGATACGGCATTCCTCAGATAACAAATACATATGTCGGTGTTTGACGTATATCCCAGAGTCATTGTCTCGAATTTCAGCATGGGCGTTTTTAGCCTGCGGCGTATCATCGAGATGTTTATCCGCAGCGGTTCGACGAAACCCTCTCTCGAACCTCGCTGCACCGATTCCGTATCGGGTTCTTCAACTCCCCTGTACGCAAACCCCTGCACGCCGACTGCAACGGCTTTATTTGCTCCGTCGGGCAGCACTGCCGCAAAGCCGGACATAACGAGCTTTGACAGCTCCGAAAGGTCGGTTACTTCGGTATGGTCGCTGCACGTGATAACGTCGTTTTCAAGCAGAGTTGTAATATCATCATGATCGGCGGTTATCCCGATATAATTTGAAATGGGGTTCGTTATGCTTGCGGCGAGAGTTTCTTTATCGACAAGCCCTTCCATCGTGACGACTGCAATTCTCGTCTCACGATCTCCGGCTTTCAGAGCGATCTCTTTTATCGTAAGGTCGCTTGAATTGTCGAATAATTCTTTCAGCGTTTCAATATTCGTCCGAAGATCATCGCTTATCGGGATAGGTTTTGTTTTGCGGTCGGGGTGCTTCGGCGGGTTATAAAATCGCTTAAATGCAGACAGTATTCTTTTCATTCTCTCGCCTCCTGTCGGTATTATTTCCGGAAATTCCCCAACTATGCAAAAAAGCTGCGGTATTTTCTGCCGCAGCTATAAATACTTTTCTATTATCTTCCATTCGTTGTACAGACGTTCAAAGCTCCATGCGGCATTTGCAGGACTTGTCGAGGGCAGCTTTACTGCCGTTCTGTTTATTACATTCTGCTGATACTTCACAAACAGCCTATACGCAGTACCGCCGTTTGTGAATATCGCTTTTATGCCGCAGCTGCCCGTAATGACGCTAAGATCATTCGGTTTTACGTTTTTTATACTGCTGTCGCTTGACCCTTCTATCTCGCACGAAGCAACGGTATCCCACAGCGCTATACCGTTTGAAATGCACAGATCTTTCTTTTCGTCTATGGTACACGGCACGTCACAGCAGCATATCTGGGCAATCAACCGCCAGAAACGGTTTTGCGGATGTCCGTAATAAAACCCCTGTTCACGTGATTTCACAGACGGGAAACTGCCGAGAATGAGCACCTTTGAATTATTGTCGAATACAGGTTCAAACTTATGTTCAAGTATCATACGCACACCTCCCGTCTATAATTTCGATGAACTCCTTCGGAACAGGACTTTCGATCGTCATATATTTGCGTGTTTTCGGGTGCACAAAGGTAATGCTTGCGCAGTGAAGTGCCTGTCTGCCTATCTTATCGAGAGAACCGCCATACATATCGTCGCCCGCAAGCGGATGACCAATTGCGGACATATGTACTCTGATCTGATGAGTCCGCCCTGTTTCAAGCTCAAACTCTGTAAGCGTATGACCGTTCCCGTACTTAATCGGGTAATAGTGCGTCACCGCATTGACTCCGCCCTCGCCTGTTTCTCTCTGTATGGAATGTCCTTCTTTGAGCCTGATCGGCTGATCTGCCGTTCCGCCGTGTTTGATCTCGCCCTCGCATACGGCTATATACTTTTTCTTCGCCGTTGATGATAGTATGGGCGCAGAATACATATTCTTTGCGATGAGTACCACGCCCGAAGTATCTCTGTCTATCCGGTTCACCGCACGGAATGTCCACACCTCACCCTTCTGCATTGAATAATACGCAAGTGCATTCGCAAGAGTATCGTCAATATGACCGTGTACAGGGTGTACCGCCATATAGGGCGGCTTATCGACTGCGATAAGGTACTCGTCTTCATATATGATATTTATCGGGAGATCGACGGGTTTTATTTCGTTTTTATCCTCGGGCAGAGTTATTTCGATTACGTCGCCTGTTTTTATTCTGTCGACTGATCGTGTATGAACACCGTTATTCGTGATGCCGTTCCCGGTTTTTTTGAGCTGTGTTAAAAGCGTCGCAGAAACCAGACATTCTCTCCTCAGGAATTCTTTGACAAGCTTTCCGTCGTATTCCTTGGGAACTGTAAATTTTATTCTCATACTCGTTTTTACCTCATTTGACACTTCAGCGGTGATATAATAACTTCATCATTGACGAAAGGAAGTCTGTAACTTGATACAATACTTAAAAAGGCTGTTCCCTGTTTTTCTCTCGGTATCGCTGTTTTCGGTCATTGTTATGCTGTGCTGTATCAGAGGAAGCGACAACAAAATAACAATGACGCCCGTTGACGCTGCGCACCCCTCCGTAACCTCAGGCAGCTCCGTATCCAAAAAAGAACACGTTTTTCATCAGGGTGAAATGAGAGGTTTATGGATACCGTATTTTTCGCTGTCGAACGGGAACGAAACCATGAGCGAAAACGAGTTCCATACATATTTCGACAGCATAGTACAAAAAGCAAAAGACAGCAATATCAACACACTGTTCGTACATGTACGCTCGCACTGCGACGCCGTATACCCCTCTAAAGAATTCCCGTTTTCAGCCATTTTTACCGGGAGCAGCGCTGCGCCCGACTACGATCCGCTCGAATACATGATAAAAGCCGCCCACAAAGCAGGACTTGAATTTCACGCATGGGTCAACCCGTACAGAGTATTGTCGAACGGTACACTAAACGACATTCCGCCCGAAAGCCCCTGCTATAAATGGCTGCACGACAGCATTGATACAAACGACCGCAACGTGATAGAATGCAGCGGCGGAGTGTATCTCAACCCTGCGCGCCCGGAAGCAAGGAAGCTTATCATAGACGGTGTGCGCGAGATCGCCGCAAAATACGATGTAGACGGTATCCACCTCGACGACTACTTCTATATGTTCACCGAAAGCGAGTACGACGACGCCGATTACAAAGAGTACAACGGAACAGTAGGTCAAAGCACTACCGTCCTGCCCCTCGACAAATGGCGCTGCGCAAATGTGAGCATACTTGTATCGGGAATGTACGCCGCAGTAAAAAACATCGACAGCACAATTCTTTTCGGTATCTCACCTCAGGGGAATATCGACAACGACATTGCTATGGGCGCAGACGTCTACACATGGTGCGAAAAGTACGGCTATCTCGACTATATTGCGCCTCAGATATATGTAAATTTTGAAAACGAGATCCTACCGTTTGACACCGCCGTTGACACATGGAAAGACATACTCTCCGACAGCAGGATTAATCTATACATCGGTCTTGCGCTGTACAAATCGGGCAGCGACGAGGACAACGGCACATGGAAAACGGGAGAAGACATTATCGGCAAAGAGATAGAGTACACCCGTACAAAAGGAACCGACGGGTATATTCTGTACTCATATGAATATCTTGACAGGCTTTAAGCGCAGAGAGAGGTCATTTTCCGACCTCTCCCTTTTATGTGACTGTACAAAAAATGTAGTTTAAATAAAAAAATCAAACATTTGTTTGTACTCTGCTTCTAAGCACTATCAATCCTTGCTCGGTGAATCATCAACAAATTTGAAAGTCCTGACTATTTCCTGACGGACTTCTATAGTCGGGCAAATTTCGGCGAGAAAGTCACACAATTTGTACCATTCGTCCGACTCTGCCATATCATTTGGTATTATACACAGCTCGGACTCATCTCTGCTTGACACGACCTTGATAGAATATGTATAGGTTACTCTGTTGCTGTAAGTGTATGTTGTTTCAAGCAAGTTGCGGTACAGTATGTCTATATCGCTGTATCTTAGAAGATTACCGTTTGATTTTCCGAAAATAAAGCTTTTGCCGGTTTTTAAATTCTTTTTAAATCTGTGTTCTGCCGATTTGAAATCACTTTTCATCAACTCTGTCATTTCCGTTTTTGCGTAGTGTTTACGCCTCTTTCTCAGCAATACGCATACCTGATATACATTCTCCATGCGATAACTGCAAAAGCCGCAAGGATACCCAAGAAAAAAACCAGCGTCACTAACTTGATCCATACAGGCTCGGTATTGATAATACCGATCATAAGCAGTGTATCAAACAGAATGCCTATCATCATAACAAGGATCATCGGTATGATTGACGGCAGACAATATCTCTTTATCCCGAACATTATTTTTTCCTCCAATAAAAAAATTTAATCATGGTCTGATAAAAATCATCCATGCGGAAATGTCTTTCGTTTACATTACACCCGGACGGAATCTGCCTGCGGCCGCGTGGCCGCAAAGTTTAATCATCGCCTGACGAAGAATCATCGACAAGGCTCTGCGTCTGCTGGAAATACTGGCTTATATGAGCATTCGGATTTTTTATAGAGAGAAAATTGCAGAACTGATACCATTCATCTGAATTAAGATTCTGCTTTTTCAGGCTGCAAATGGTATACTCCTTCCCGTTTGCAACCATCTTGAGATAATAATCGAAAGACGGGCTGTCACCCGATGTGTAATCAGTTCGGTGTTCGTTCCTGAAAAGCTGATCTATCTCGCCGTACATTACGATCATACCGTTTTCTCGTCCGAAAAGGAAGTTCTTCCCGACGACTAAGTTTTTGCCGAACCAGCGTACCCCCTGTTCAAAATCGGGCGCAACCATCGGGAAAACGCCGATCTGTTTAAAATACTCCAGCCGCTTTTTGAACATAGCCGCATAGTTAAGATAAAGCTCTTTAAACAAAGCGCGCGCGGCAAAAAACATGCCGATACAAAAAGCACCGCCGAACAGTTTGATATAAATATTTGAGTTTTCGGAAATCATTGTAAACAAGAACACAACCGCACCGACCGCAAAAATAAGAGACGAAGCTATCGCCGCCGGAACGGCACTCGGCATACAGAATCTTCTTACTTTTTTCATAAGAATACCTCCCTGCGATCAATCATCATCAATCGGGACTGTATCGTCTTTAACGCTGCGGGACTTCTGAAAATCCCGTCTGATGCGGATATTTGGGTTTTTGAGCGAAGCCAGTTCGCATAACTTAACCCACTCGTCTGAAATTGCTTGACGATGATCAAGGCTGCACAAAGTGTACTCCTCACCGCGCGACATGAACTTGACATAAAAGCTGTACAAAGGTCGAGCGCCTGATTCATAGTCCGTCTTATGTTCATGCCTGTACAGAACATCTATCTCGCTGTACATGACGACCATACCGTTTTCTCGTCCGAAAAGGAAGTTCTTCCCGACGACAAGGTTTTTGCCGAATATGCGTACTCCCTGTTCAAAATCGGGCGCAACCTGAGATATAACACCGATCTTTCTGAAATACTCCAGCCGTTTTTTGAACAAAATCGCATAGCATTGATACATTTCTTTAAACATAAAGCGTGCCGCAAAAAGCATAGCGATTAAAAAGCCGACGCCGCCCAATTTATAATAAATATTTGCGATTCTGGAAGTAATTGCAAACCGGCACGCTGCTGCGCCGACGAAAATTATCAAACATGATACGATCACCGCAGGAACAACACTCGGCACGCAGAACTTTTTTACTTTTTTCATAGAAAGACCTCCCCTCGATCAATCATCTTCCGACGAATCATCGATCGTGCTGTGTGTCTGAGAAATGATCTGGTTCACCCGAATAGCCGGGTTTTTCAGCGAGAGAAACGCGCTGAACTGATACCACTCCGGAGAAAGTACGTCTTCCCGTGAGAGTTTACAGAGAGTATAGTCCTTACCCCCGGCTGTGAGAATCAAGCTGTACCTGAATGTCGGCAGATTGCCCGAGGTGTAATCGGTTCTGTGCTCATTCCTGCGCAGAGAGTTAATCTCACGATACATGACTATCATGCCCTCGCCTTTGCCGAAAAGGAAATTCTCACCCGCAACAAGCTTTCCTCCAAACAGGCGTACACCTCTGTTGAAATCCGGTACCAATGCCCCTGCCACGCCGAGGCTTCCGAAATACGCTATCCTTTTCTTATACTTCGACGCAGCGCTGCCGTATATGGCATAATACATCATAAACGCAATCACAATCAAGACCAAAGACAACAGACATGCGCCTATCCTGCCCATGCCCAAAGTGTGACCTGAAACGAATTCAGCCCAGAGAATAAAAACCGCCGCCGCCAAAAATACCACACCTGTAATAATACCGCCCGCCTTACTCGGCAGACAATACTTCTTTATCTTTTCCATAAAAACACCTTCCGATTTCCCGTTTTTTAGTATTATCTTAGCACAAGGCAAATCTTTTGTCAATTATCGGGCAAAAGAAAAGCAGCGGGTAAATAAGCAGGGAAAGCTGCACAGATAATTCATTTTATCCTTACGTTTTGCTTTGCCCGACATATCCGCTTGTATTTCGGCTGACCTCAGACTCCTTCATTATTATGCAAACAAGCGGCATCGGAAAAAGCCGCTGCCGCCATAATATATTTCGATTATTCTGCCCTGTCATCACCCGATGACTCTGTACATCATGGGCGCTTCGTCCTTCTTTGCATACTCGTTAATGCTCAGCACCTCTGCTTTGAAAGGCTTTGTGCCGAGCTGCACCTCGATAATATCCCCCACCTTTACGGTGTACGACGCGCGTTCGGGCTTATCGTTCACAAGAACTCTGCCTGCGTCGCAAGCTTCATTCGCTACCGTTCTGCGTTTGATAATTCTCGATACCTTCAGAAATTTGTCAAGTCTCATTACATCACCTCAAAAAAAATCAAGGTGCGGGTCTTATAATCGGCCTGCACCCTTTTTATTAAACAAGGAGCTAAGCTCCAACAAGCTCGCTTGATTGGAGCGAGCGACGACTTAGGCAAACGTCGGGGAGCTTTAGCTCCTGCGTACGTCGGCGGGGGATTTAAACCCGCCACCGACATACGTATGGAACCCGCCGCCTAAAGAGGCGGGGGACATCGACGTTTGTTATTACTCTTTGCCGTCAACGATCTCCTTGAAAGCCTTGCCTGCCTTGAATGACGGAACTTTTGCCTCGGGAATTGTGATCGACTCGTGTGATCTCGGGTCAACACCTGTTCTCTCCTTGCGGATCTTCTGCTCGAATGTACCGAAACCTACGATAGAAACCTTCTCTCCTTCTTTAACTGCGTCTACGATAGTATCGAAAACCATCGTTACGATCTTCTCTGCGTCCTTCTTGGTAATGTCGTTCTTCTCTGCAACTACAGAGATCAATTCGCTCTTATTCATAAATAAATCCTCCGTCTTACTGATAATAAGTGTTATTGAAATATATAGATAACATCATCTCACGATAATGCTTTTGTCTTGTTCCACAGCGCGTCAAGCTCCGTCAGAGTCATTGCGCTCATATCTTCGCCCGATTCTTCCGCCATTGTCTCCATCGACTTAAAGCGCGCAAGGAATTTCTCGCATGCGTCATACAACGCCTTTTCGCTGTTTACTCCCGCAAATCTTGCAACATTCACCACAGAGAAAAGCAAATCGCCGACCTCTTCGGCTTTTGCCTGCTCGTCGCCCGACTTTACGGCTTCCTTCACCTCTGCAAGCTCCTCTGTCACCTTTGCGGCAGCGTCGTCGATATTCTCAAAGTCAAACCCTATCTTCGCAGCCTTTTTCTGTATCTTTGAGGCGCGCATAAGAGACGGCAGCGACTTTGCTATACTGTCCATACTCTCGGAGAGCTTCGTCTGCGACTTTGTCTGCATTTTGATCTTATCCCAGTTATCGAGCACCTTTTCGGTAGTATCGGCCTTCACCGTGCCGAACACATGAGGGTGCCTGATTATAAGCTTTTGGCAGATGTCGTTTGCAACGTCGTGAATATCAAAATTCTGCTTTTCACGCTCGATCTGCGTGTGGAAAACCACCTGCAGAAGTACGTCTCCGAGTTCCTCGCGAAGAAGCGCGGTATCTTCGTTGTCTATCGCTTCGATGACCTCGTACGTTTCTTCGATAAAATCCTGCCTGATAGACTTATGCGTCTGTACCTTATCCCACGGGCAGCCGTCGGGAAGCCTCAGACATCTTACTATCTCCACAAGATCGTCAAAATCATATCTTTCCTTAAACTCAAATTCCATTTTCTTCTCCGAATAACGCTGTTTTAATATACAAAGCAACTATTTTTGAACCATATTTTATTTTACCTTATCAGACGATATTTTTCAAGGATTGTTACAATTTTGTTACCTTTAGGCATAGCCAGCAAATCATCTTTGGTAATTGCTCTGAAAATCAACAGACAAAGCACATACATAATACACGCAATCATCACACAAGCCAATGTAATGATAAGCGCATTCGTTCTGCTCGCTCCCGCAAAAATGCCCGAAAGCAGCTTATAAAGCAATCCCGTAGCGGTTATACATATTATAGACGAAATTGCGGGCTTTATTAAGATCACCCTGAAATTCGGGATAATTTTCGTCTCTTTTATCAGCACATAGACAGATACTACCATAACGAACGTATAGCACAGCAGCGTGCCGATACTTCCGCCCTGTACGTTGATCTGCGGGATACCTACAAAAACATAGTTAGATACTACTTTGATAAGCATTCCAATTGCGTACAGCTTGAGCGGCATATCTATTCTGCCTATAGCCTGAAGCATACTGCACATCGGCGTAGCCGCAGCGAACACGATAACGGCGATACCCATGAGTCTGAGAATATCGACAGAAACATCTGTATCGGGCTTGAAGCCGTAAATAAGGTGCATGATCGGGTCTGCAAGCACTGTAAGCCCCAGCCCTGCAGGGATAGTAAACACAAAAGTAACACGCATAACAGTTTCGATACTGTTTTTAAGGTACTCTCTGTTGCCCTTTATAAATGCGTTTGTAACATTGGGCAGCGCAGTTGTACCGAACGCCTGTGTCACCGTAACGACAAGATTCATGATCGTCATTGCGTAGTTGTAGCAGCCCCAGAGATATGTATGAACCTTGCCCTTGCCGACGATCTCGTCGGGTATAAGCCCGGGGTATTCTCTGAGCAGCAGATCGGGCGTTCTGCCCATCATTGTGATAAGGCGTCTCTGAATCAATGCTGCGTCAACCGTACCGGCAACGCTCATGATAAGCGCGCCAAGGCCTATCGGAATTGCTGTGCGCAGCAGGATACGGAATGTCTCTTTTTTCGTGCGGGGCTTCGGCGAGCTTTTGAGCATTTCGGGTGTAATGCCGTCGCCCTCACGCTTGTATCTCAGCCAGATATACAAAAAGCTGAAGAACGAACCGAGGGTGATACCCGAAATAGCCGCCGCAACCGACCACTTGATAAGCGTATATTCATCTTTAATGCCGAAAAGGTGTTCGCCGTTTTTCATTACGAATGCGGCAAAAGAGTAACCTACAAGGAGCTTTACAAATGCCTCGACTATCTCGGAAACGGACGTCGGCACCATGTTCCTCATACCCTCGTAGTAGCCTCTGTATGCCGATACAAGGCACCCGAAGAATATGGCGGGCGCAAGCACCAGAATAGCGACGAACGAACCCGGAGCGTCGATTATCCGCACATAGAAGAAACTGAACAGCACCATCAGCAGCAAAGCGATCGTACCGGCTATCACAAAGAAAGGTATCGCCACATCTTTGATACGTCGGACGTCTTTGTATCTCTTTGACGACATACTTTCCGACACCATTCTCGACACTGCGATCGGGAATCCTGCCGTTGCAAGCGTAAACAGCGGTATATACAGCTCGTAGGCGTTGCCAAGAAGCCCTGCGCCCACCGCTCCGTACAAGTTGGATAAGCTGACCTTATACAGCATTCCTATGATCTTAACGATAAGCAAACAGAAAGTCATGATCGTTGCGCCAAGCATAAAGCTTTGTTTGTTCCTTGCGCTTTTCAGCCTGTTCTTTTTCAAAAGATCTCCTCTTTTCGAATCAAAAATTTAATGCAGTCAAATTAGCCAAAAAGTAATACGCCGCAGGATATGCAGGCGTATTACCTAATTGGGTTCAATAATTATTCTTCCTCAGTCTTTGTCTCGTCGTCGCACTCGGGTGCTGCCTCTGCTGCAGGCTCCTGTTCCGCCTCAACATTATCGGGCTGAGGAACGGGATTCTTAGCCGTGTAGAGATTAGCAAAATCAAGCGTGTTTCCGCATCTCTTGCAGAAAAGGCTGTCTGACGAATTGGCACATTCGCACTTCTGGCAGATAATCTTTCCGGAAGTCTTGAGAAGCGCCTCCTGGAGAGCCTTCAGCTCACCGATCAGAGCCGTGATCTCAGAAACGTACTGATCTACTACTTCCTTGTCTGTTGTACCTGCAACGGTAGTATCATATACATATCTTCCGAGCGTCTCGAACTGCGCCGAGATCTTGCTTCTGAGTTCTGCCGAAGCCACTCTCACCTTTGATCTGTCGACAAACTGCGTTGTCTTTTTGTTTACCTCGTCTACTGCTGCCGCAACGTTAACTATAACGTCATCAAATAAACTCATTTTTTATTCCTCCCTGTTCTACTAATTTTGTATTTCTAAAAAATACGATAGTATTATATCACTTTCTTATAACAAAATATAGTATTATTTCTTTAATTTTTTCAAATCGTCATTTTGCATAAATATATCGATAATTGCCGCTTGACAGTAATTAATCATGCTTAAAACTTGCGGCGGAATTCGTAGGGTTCGTATAGTTCGTAGGGTTTTATAAAACCCTTTTACATTTTAAATTTTCTATACACACTTATATAAAAAACCCTACAAACCCTACAACCCTACAACCATATTATCTAATTATCT